>JAAZYK010000158.1 GCA_014239685.1 Dehalococcoidia bacterium
GCGATTGGGACTTATCTAGTCGTCAGCTACTTGCTGCGCATCAGCAACACCACTGAACTTCCTAGGGATGAAGTTATTCTCGGGGTTCATCTAGCCACCCGCAAATAGCTCCACCATCTGTCGGGCCTCATCGTCCGTGTATTGGACCGGAGGCGACTTCATGAAGTAGGCGGATGGGGCCTGGATTGCGCCGGAGATGCCGTTGTCCATGGCGATCTTCGCGCACCTGATTGCATCGACAGCGACTCCAGCAGAGTTGGGGCTGTCGTGTACCTCGAGCTTAAGTTCCACGTTGAGCGGGACGTCGCCGAAGGAAGTACCTTCAAGACGGATGTAAGCCCATTTGCGGTCCTGGAGCCATGGCACGTGGTCGGACGGGCCGATGTGTACGTCGTCGGTCTTGATCTCTTGCTCCAACTGCGACTTCACGGCGGCAGTCTTCGAGATCTTCTTCGATATAAGGCGGTTTCGCTCAAGCATGTTTAGGAAGTCCGTGTTGCCACCAAAGTTGAGCTGGTAGGTGCGGTCAAGCTGTACGCCACGGTCTTCGAACAGACGGGTGAGCACGCGATGAACGATGGTCGCCCCAACCTGGGACTTGATGTCATCGCCAACGATCGGTACGCCGCGATCCTCGAACCGTTTCTGCCAGTACGGCTCACGGGCGATGAACACGGGGATGCAATTGACGAAGCCGACGCCGGCCGCAAGTGCCTGCTCGACATACCACTTGGTGGCGTCTTCGGAACCGACTGGGAGGTAGCTGATCATCACGTCAACCTCGCGCTCACGCAGGATGCCGACGATGTCAGCGGTCTGACCGCCAGGGGTGGCCGAATCGTGGTTTACGGTGATCACGTCTGACAGATACTGGCCGATACCATCGTGGGTCATTCCGCGGTCCACGGTAACGCCGGTGTGCGGCACGTCGTGAAATTCCACGGTGTTGTTCTGGCCAGAGTGGATCGCCTCAGACAGGTCCTTGCCGACCTTATCAACGTCCACGTCGAATGCTGCGACCACATCGATATCGCCGACATGGTATGGGCCGAGCACGGTGTTCATGATGCCCGGGATGTCGATGCCTTCTTCAGCTTCCCGGTATTTGTGTACGCCCTGGATGAGGGAGGAGGCGCAGTTGCCCAATCCCACGATGGCGACGTTGATTTTGCCCAATTTGTGACCCCTGTTGCTCTGGTGTTCGGCCCACCATTTCTCTGTGGGCGCGCGATGTGCAAAGTCTTTACGAACTATGGATATTACCGACAGTTGACCGGCAGATTGTGCGGTTTACTCGACGAACCGATTCGCAAAGTTCCGTAACTTTCCTGTCAATTGGATTACGGAGAGCTAGATGTTGACCTTGACCGTATCCGCTACCTGCTCAAGTGTCTGGACGGAGATGTATGGGTTTGAACCGCCCCAGACGTACTCGAAATGATTCCGTAGCACCCGGTAGTAATGGGATTCAGAGGACAGTTTCAAGATCGGTACAAGCCCATCGATCGATGAGCCATCCAAATCCGAGTCTGGTTTGCCGAAGTGGTAGGTCTCCACAAAGCAACAGGATTCGGTCATCAACAGGTACACGGACGGCCAGTGATCAGCGAATCGGACATCAAGGCTGGAGTTTTTGCCTTCGTGTGCGGTTCTTCTGAGCGACGAGATCACGTTCAGGCTTCGCCAACTATCGCTGAATAGGGGACCGGCGCGGAAGCTGGATTCATCGACGAACTGCTCCCCGATTTCGGCGACGGCACGGGCTCGTGCGAAGTCGCTTAAAGGATGGACGAGCAGGGCCCTGACGGATATATCGCGGTCTTCGATCATCATACGTCGCAGTACTGGCGTGTAGTCGATATCTCCAAAGAACTCCCGCAGGCCGATACCGTGTAACAGTACCTCGCCGCGCGCCTCCTCAAGAGCCTGGCCGATAGCGCGTTTTGTCTCGAAGCTGCCGCTCCTAGGCAACAGCACATCTTCGATGCCGGTACGAATAGCGCCCTCGGCGATTGCGCCGATCCTGTTCAGCGTGTCTAGTTCTTGCGTTTCTGGTGACACGACGGAGTCTTCTGAGGGTTGTCCAACACGTCGGGGAATCCTGGCATCTCGGGATCCGGGTTGGGAGTATGACGGCGTGGAGGAGGAGGTGCCACTCTCACTGCCTGGAGTCGCGAGCACGGTTTCCAGGGCTGCCTCAGTGACGACCCAGGTCCGACCCAACTTCGTGGCCGGGATAAGACCCTGTGTCAGCCATTTGTAGACGGTCTTCTCGGTCACATTGAGACGAGCGGCAACATCTCTAACCTTCAGGCTGGCCATCTAAGGAGTCCTTTGTTAGTAGGTCATATCGGAAAACGAGCTGATAATTCCATTATATTCTACTAAAGGATACAAAAACGGTTTTAAGTGCTCTAAAAGGGGGTTGTGGTGATGTTACGTCGTCAAAAGCCCGTAAAGTTCTGTACGGTTTGACACAAAGTCAAGTTTTGCAGAATGGGGTTCCTTCAGTTTTACAACGAGAGTTCGTCTGCATAGTGACTTTGTCAGCCATTGATACCGTTACTCGACCAACACTGCGACTGAATAGGACGGGACTCCGAAAAACCTGAATGTCCGTTTATCGCTTAATGCAGTTGCAAGCGGTGAGTCGAATCGTGGCGTGATTCTTCCGGGGTAGGTGGGACTGTGGTCCTGGTAAGTTTATTTTGCGATCACGATCAATCGCTAGATTCTGATTCGCTTTCCGGGAACCTGAACTCGATTCCGGAGCGTTCTTCCTGGATCCGTCCGACGGCTTGCATTGCATCTTTGCCCCATCCTCGGCGCTGAGCTTCAATGAAGCGTTGCTGCGCCAGGTTGGCCGCTTCCATAGGAAGGCCCAACGATCTCCCGAGCTGCGTCGCGAGTCCTACGTCTTTCGCAGCAAGATCCACCATGAAACCCGGCTCAAAGTTTCCGTTGAGTATGGAAGTGCCCCAGCCGCGCAATGCCGCACTGTCTCCGGAAGAAGCCGAGATTACGTTGTACAGCGTCCGAGCGTCTACCCCGGCCTTCATGGCCATGCCAAATGCCTCGGAGATCATAACGCTGGTGCTCAGTCCGAGAAGGTTGTTGGCGAGCTTGCAGATAGACCCCGTGCCGATTCCTCCACAATAGACAAGTTTCTCGGCGGCGCCGATCAGGTTGAGCACAGGGGCGACGCGTTCGAATATCTCGTGATCGCCTCCGACCATAAGGCAAAGATCCCCACGATCCGCGCCGACTGTCCCGCCGCTAACGGGCGAGTCAAGCGCATGTGCGCCTGCAGCCCGGGTGGCTGCGTCAAGCGTAACTGCGGTGTCAGGATCGATTGTGCTCAGATCAACAAGGACCGCCCCGGGGGAGATTGCTGAGAGAACGCCGCCCTCACCCGTCGCTACCTCCAGTACGTTGGCGGGTACCGGCAGTGACGTAAACACAATTTCGGCCCCGCGTGCGGCCTCCGCAGGGCTGTTGGCCCATGTAGCTCCTGCTTCTTCCAGCGGGCGTCCTGCCTCGCGCGACAGGTCAAACACGGTTAGATCGTGCCCACCCTCTAGGACGTGCCGAGCCATATGACGTCCCATGTTTCCTAGGCCAATAAATCCGATCTTCATAGGGCGGTCTTTCTATTTGTACTCGGTGGTGTGCGCCGGGTCGTTTAACTGAAAGCGGTTTCTAGTACCCGACCGCTGCTCCGTCCTTGCGAGGCTCCGAACCAGCAACCAGTACGCCAGTCTCCGCGTCACGTGAGACGATCTGGCCTCCCCCGTAACCGACGCGATCGTAACCGTCATCGATACGTACCTGGTGGCCACGTCTCTGAAGATCCCTAACCGTGTCTGGATCGACACCGGCCTCGAGGCCGATCGTGCCCGACTCGAGGAACACTCGGAACCTCAGGGCATCTAGCGCCTGCTGAGAGTCCAGGTTGAAGTCGACCATGTTGGAGATCATCTGAACGTGACCCTGAGGCTGCATAAAGCCGCCCATTACTCCGAAGCTGAGCCACATCTCGCCGTCTTTTGTCGCCATAGCAGGGATGATGGTCTGGAACGGTCTGGCTCCGCCCTTGAGGAAGTTAGCGTGGTTAGAGTCCAGGGAGAACAACGCGCCCCGGTTTTGGAGTGCAATGCCGGTGGTAGGCACGACCATACCGCTTCCGAATCCCTTGAACAGACTGTTGATGAATGAGCAGGCGTTGCCGTCGCCGTCGATGACCGTCAAATAAACGGTGTCGGAGTTCGGGTAGGGCATACCCGAACCAACGTTCTCCATCGCCCGTCCGCCGTTGATACGGGATCGCTGCTCTCCGGCGCGGTCTTTTGACAGCATCCAGTCGATTGGGACCTCGTTGACCCGGGGGTCGTACACGTGATCCAGCGCATCGGCGAAGCCCATGCGTGTCGACT
>JAAZYK010000159.1 GCA_014239685.1 Dehalococcoidia bacterium
AGCAGTCACCTGACTGTGGAAGTCAATGAGGAAGTAGGAAACTAGGTTGGGCCAGAAAACTCACCCGGTAGGGTTCCGCCTAGGTGGCGTACACCCGTGGCAGGCACGATGGTTCGCAGATAAAGCGGCCGGTTATCGTACCCTGGCCGTAGAAGACCAGACGATCAGAAAACTTATCGCTGATCGGTACGAAGAGACCGGCGGTATTACACGCGTCGAGATCGAGCGTGGCACACAGGACCTTGTTGTCTCTGTGCACACGGCACGCCCCGGCATTGTTATTGGCCGTGGCGGACAGCGTGTCGATGAACTTCGCACAGAGCTCGAAAATCTCACCGGGAAACGTGCCCGCTTGAACATCCAGGAAGTCCGTAACGCCGACGTTGACGCATACCTGGTTGCCCGCAACATCGCTGATCAGCTTGAACGGCGTGTCGCCTACCGACGTGCGATGCGTCTTTCCGCCCAGCGCACGATGCAGGCTGGCGCACAGGGCGTCAAAATCATCGCTTCCGGTCGACTGGGCGGCGCAGAAATCGCCCGGAACGACAAGGCCATCGAGGGCAGGGTCCCCCTACATACTCTTCGTGCGAACATCGACTTTGCTATTGCCGAGGCCGCCACTACATTTGGTCGTATCGGCATTAAAGTCTGGATCTACAAAGGCGACATCCTCCCTGAGGGTCGCGCCGGCAGGACGTTGAACGTTGCGGATGTGGTTGCTGAGCAGGAATCCTCCAGCGCAGCCGCTCTGGAGGATCCAGCGGAAGCAGAAGCGCCTGCAGGCGGTGTTGCGCTAGAGATCCCGGCAGAGGTTCTTGAAGCTGCGTCTTCCGAGGAGTCAGTCGACGAATCAGACACAGCTGCGGATACTGACGCCACAGCCGAAAAGCCAGAGGTATAGACGATGCTTCAACCAAAAAGGGTTAAGTACCGCAAGCACCACCGGGGACGTATGAACGGCTCGCCAAAAGCCGGGAGCTCCTTGGAGTTTGGCGCGCTCGGTCTGAAGTCGTTGGAAGCCGCATGGCTGACTTCACGACAGATCGAGGCCGCACGTAGGGCCATCGTTCACAAACTAAACCGTGGCGGACAGGTTTGGATTCGGGTATTCCCGGACAAATCCGTTACCGCCCGACCGGCTGAGACCCGCATGGGCGGCGGCAAGGGCGCAGTAGACCACTGGGTCGCAGTCGTTCGCCGTGGCCGGATCATGTTTGAGATCGGCGGAGTTCCGATCGACTTGGCACGTGAGGCGCTTGTTAGCGCCAGCCACAAGCTGCCGGTACGAACAACTATTATTTCCCGCGAGAACCTGGTCTAGACGGAGATACAGGTGAATATTGACGAAGTAAGAGGGCTAAGCCACGACGAGCTCATCAAAGAGCTCGAAGACCTGCAACGGGGGATGATGAATCTCCGGTTCCGGAAGGCCACGCTCCAACTACAAGATTCCAGTGAAATAAAGTCCACACGCCGCACCATTGCCCGAATCCGGACGGTGCTGCGAGAACGCGAGATTGCTGAGGCGCTTCAGAGTTGAAATCCGGGATGCAAAAACAGAGAACTGGCACAGTCGTCAGTGACAAGATGGATAAGACCATCACTGTCGAGTTCTATTGGAGTCAACGCGACCGTCTCATAGGCAAGTCGCGTCGTCGGGTGACCAAATTCATGGCCCATGACGAGAACAACCAGGCCCACCTGGGAGACGTTGTTCGAATTGAAGAGACGCGCCCACTTTCACGCAACAAGCGCTGGAGGCTGCTTGAAATCCTGCAGACGGGTGACGTCGCTGATTTCCAGCCATCTGAACTGTCGACGACGCTGGAACCGACCGAAACCGAAGAGTCGACGGGGACTGAGTAAGTGATTCAGGTACAAACGCGTCTACGCGTCGCCGATAACTCAGGAGCCCGCGAAGTAATGTGCATTCACGTCGATGGCGGGAGCCGTCGTCGTTACGGCGGACTCGGTGACGTAATTACGGCCGCCGTAAAAGACGCGACCCCCGGCGGCACTGTGAAAATGCACGAAGTGGTCAAGGCTGTAATCGTTCGAGTAGCAAAGAACACACGCCGACCCGACGGTTCATATATCAAGTTTGACGACAACGCTGTCGTCATCATCGGTGAGGCCCAGAACCCGCGTGGCACCCGTATCTTTGGCCCGGTGGCCAGGGAACTGCGAGAACGCGACTATATGCGGATCGTCTCACTAGCCCCGGAGGTGCTGTAAAAATGGCACAGCGTATTCGACGAGGAGACCAGGTCAAAGTGCTGGCAGGCAAGGATCGCGGGAAGCAGGGCGAAGTGGCTCGAATAGACCGCAAGAAAAACACCGTCGTCGTTGACGGCGTGAATCTGGTCACCCGCCACGTCAAACAGCAGTCCGGTACGGCACAGGCCGGGATCATTCAACAAGAGGCACCAATCCAGATATCAAACGTGGCGTTCGTAGATCCAGAGACGGGTAACTCCGGTAGAGTCGGGTTTCGCGTACTTGAGGACGGCACGAAGATACGAGTCGTAAGAGGTAGCAGTGAGTCCTGAAGCCACCGTGGCAGAACAGCCTCGGCTTAAAATCAAATATCGTGAGCAGGTAGCCGCGGATATGCAGACTGAGTTCGGTTACTCGAACCCGATGCAGACTCCAAAGCCGCTCAAGATCGTCGTGAACATTGGTATCGGCGAGGCGTTGGACAACCGCAACGCGCTCGACGCGGCACTTGGTGATGTGACCACCATCACCGGCCAAAAGCCGGTGGTACAACGAGCAAGGCAGTCCATCTCCAACTTCAAACTCCGTGAGGGGATGCAGGTCGGGATCACGGTCACAATGCGCGGTCAGCGCATGTGGGACTTCCTTGACCGGCTCATCAACCTGACGCTACCAAGAGTTCGTGACTTCCACGGACTCTCGAGGCGGTCATTTGATGGGCGTGGCAACTACTCTCTTGGCATCCGGGAACAGATCGTGTTTCCGGAGATCGACTACAATGAAATCGACCGACTGCGCGGCCTCCAGGTCAACATAGTGACCTCCGCAAACACGGACGAAGAAGGCCGCAGAATGCTTGAGCTTCTCGGCATGCCCTTCGAACGAGTTGAAGACGCCGCGTAGCTCTTTCTATTTATTCACTCAGAAATTCCGGGAATCCCATTTGGCTAAGAAAACAAAAGTAGAGAAGTGGAAGCGCCAGAAGCGCGAACTTACAGCGGGTACGATGAAGTACCCGGTCCAGTTCCACAACCGGTGCGAAAGATGCGGACGGCCGCGCGGATATATCCGATTCGTCGGAATGTGCCGCATCTGCTTCCGTTCGCTAGCCCTCAGGGGCGAGCTTCCCGGTATCAGGAAAGCAAGCCTGTAAAAAGGCCCGTTCCGTCCCACCACATAGTGGCCAGCGGTTATCGCCGGAAGGTGCCTCGGAGCGTTTTTTAGGAAAACCGCCCGGCAGGCAAACCACCGGTGTAGTAAGAATCAGGAACAACGAATGCCCGTTACCGACCCGATATCAGACATGTTGACTAGGGTGCGCAATGCCATCCAAGTCAGACACGATAGCGTCCTCGTCCCGGCCTCTAAAACAAAGAGATCGCTGGCCCGGATGCTACAGCGCGAAGGTTTCATCTCCTCTGTAGAGATAGAAGAGGCAGAAGACAAAAAACAGCCGATGATGAGTCTAGGCCTCAAATACTACGAGGACGAGACTCCGGTCATCAGCGGATTGAAGCGCGTAAGTAGGCCCGGCCTCCGGGTTTATGTCGGCCGACGGGAGATTCCTCGCTACTACGGTGGCCTTGGCGTGTCGTTTATTTCGACATCTGCCGGGGTGATGACCGGGCGCGAAGCTTGGCGGCGCGGCATCGGCGGCGAGCTCTTGTTCTACGTCTGGTAAGGGCGGGAGTATTTAAAGATGAGCAGAATTGGTAATGCCCCCATCCCCGTACCGTCAGGCGTCGACGTAAAAATCGACGGCAATGCGGTCACGGTCAAGGGTAAAAACGGCGAACTCAAATCCGAGTTCCATCAAGACATGACCGTAGCCCTGGAAGACGGGATCCTGAAGGTGACCCGTCCCTCGGACGAACAGCAGCACCGTGCACTACACGGGCTGACACGTTCCCTGTTGAACAACATGGTCATCGGGGTATCGGACGGTTACGAGCGTGCCCTTGATTTGATTGGCACGGGTTACCGGGTTCAACAAAATGGCAAGGGCCTAACCTTCCAGCTTGGATTCAGCCACCCGGTTGAAGTTCAACCGCTGGAAGGCATCACGCTGGAAGCGGACGGACAGGTACGCGTCGTCGTAAAGGGCGCGGACAAGCAGGCTGTGGGGCACCAGGCCGCAGTCATCCGCAAGCTCCGACCACCAAACGCCTACACCGGCAAAGGCGTGCGTTACGACGGCGAACA
>JAAZYK010000015.1:0-8353 GCA_014239685.1 Dehalococcoidia bacterium
GAACTCCAGCACCACACCGCGGCGACCTTTTATGTACCAGGGCGTCCGGTGATGATTCCGGGGCGTCATATCTTTTACGTGCACTCTGTCGCCCCGGGAGAATTCCAACTTCGGAGCAGCCGCGGCGCTCACGACGGGTAGCCCCAGCGATCCCGCAACGCCTTCGCCCGATCGTCGATCTCCTTGATTGTCAGCACGCCTTTCTCAACCAGCATAGTCTCGATACTTGCCGACCAGCGTTCGAAATACGTCGACGCCTCGTACTCCGCCGGATCGATAGACTCGATGCCACGACGTAATTCATCCACATTCATGAAGCCTTTGTTATCGAGCACAGTCCTGAGTGACTGCGTCTGGCGCTCCCAGTCAGCCCATTCGTGCTCTTCACGGTCGATGGGGTCGTCCGTAGGCCATCCGCCACGGTCATGTACTGCCGGCATGATTGCCTCCTGTTTTGTTATTCGTGATTAGTAACCCACTGGTTGTAATCACGTTCCATCTCCTCGGAGTAGAGGCGGTCTACCTCGCCCGCCGTGTACACGCCTTCGGCGATCCGCTGTTGACCGAACTCGTCCCTTAATCGCACGTTCTCTGAACTGACAACGACCTCCTCTGCGAGGTGGGGTGGTATGAACATCACTCCCTCCATCGTGCCCAAAACCACGTCGCCAGGGATGCAGGTCGCCACACCGATCCGAATGACGCCGTTAATGTCCGGCATCGACACGTCGTTAATAGCCGAAGGGTCCATGCCCCGGATAAAAGCGTTGAATCCGTCCATCTCGTAGATCCGCTGAGTATCTCGCAACCCACCGTCGATCACCATGCCCCGTTTCGTGCTCACGCGGATGGCCGAGGAAAGGTTGTCGCCCGCAAAGGTGCCATCGAAAATCTTGCCAAACAGGTCCACAACGATCACGTCATCCTCGACCAGTTCATCGATCACCCAAGAGTTTTGTCCACCGACACGGCCGTCGGACTTCCCGGTACGCTCTATGGCGTTGTTCAGGTCAGGCCGTGTTGGGACAAACCGGCAGGTGACCGCACGGCCGACTAGGGTTCGTTCAGGGTGGAGGATGTGGAAATCGCCGGCAAAGTTGTGATGGTATCCGTTGCGCCTAAGGGTGCCCCAAGCCTCCTCGCTCGTCACCTTCTCCATGCGTTTGATGATGCCGTCGTTCACAACCGGACGACCATTACGATCCCGTTCCCCTTTCCACTCCCTAGTGATGCTGCGAATCAGGTCCTGGTTGGTGAGTTTCAAGTAGAGGGCCTGTCGTACTGGTTGGTGAATTTGAAGTGATGTGGCGGGGGTTAGATCGAGTACCGCTTAGAGCGTACGCATCGTGGAATCTGGCGTATTGTATCCGCTTGGAGACATCGATTTATCAGAGTATGCGGGACGTGCGTAGGCTGTTGCCGTACGCCGCTACGGTGTCATTGTCGGCGCAAGCGTGATTTTACAGTGGACGTATCAAGTGCCGGCCTGTAGTTCACTTCTGAACATTGCGCCCGCTTCTTCAGATTTCTGAAGATTCGTAGGCAACTAAAAACGGCGACGCCATGAAGGCGCCGCCGCTTTTGGTTGTCTATTCAGAGCCTCGGTGAGACTTTATTTACTTGCCGCTCCGCAAACGGTCTCGATGATGAGGCGGGTTACGACGTACGGGTCGCAGTTGGCGTTTGGACGACGGTCTTCGATATAACCCTTCTGGTCTTTCACAACCTGCCAGGGAATGCGGACCGATGCGCCACGGTCTGACTCGCCGTACGAGTACTGGTCGTGCCGCTGTGTTTCGTGCTCGCCGGTCAGTCGCTCTTCTATGCGGTCACCGTAGTTGGCGATGTGTTCAGCGACGTTCGTACCAAGCGCTTCCGCAGCGTCGATGCAGGGCTGGTAGCTCTCCCGCATCTGCTTTGTCGAGAAGTTCGTGTGTGCGCCAGCACCATTCCAGTCGCCCTTTACCGGCTTCGGGTCCAGGGTGGCGGAGATGCCATGGTCCTCCGCTATTCGGTAAAGCAGCCAGCGCGCCAGCCACAGTTCGTCGGCCGCACGAGGAGAACCAACCGGGCCGATCTGGAACTCCCACTGGCCGGGCATAACTTCTGCGTTGATGCCGGAGATGTGGATCCCAGCCTCAATACAGGCGTCCATGTGGTCTTCGACAACCTCACGTCCAAATACCTCGTCTGCACCTACGCCGCAGTAGTATCCGCCCTGTGGGGCCGGGAAACCGTTGTCTGGCCAGCCAAGCGGTTTGATGCCATCGAAGAAGGTGTACTCCTGCTCGATGCCGTACCACATATCAAATGATGCGTATTTCTCTGAAGCGGCAGCGCAGGCTGCGCGCGCGTTGGACGGGTGTGGAGTTAAGTCTGTGAGCAGGGTCTCGGTCATGACGAGCTTGTTGTCGCCGCCGCGTAGTGGGTCTGGCAGTACAAGTACAGGGTTCAGGACGACGTCTGAGTTGTCGCCCGTGGCCTGCTGGGTGCTTGATCCGTCAAATCCCCAGATTCCGGGAGTCTCGCCGTCCGCGATTACCTTGGTCTTGGACCGCATTTTGGCCGTTGGCTGGTTTCCGTCGATCCAGATGTATTCAGCTTTGTAGGGCATCCATGTCTCCAGTCAATTAACCGCCGTCCATGCCGTTGGACGGTCCGTGTCCACCAATTGCTCGGTCGGAATCATATATCTCCGGCCTTCGCTGTCATATCGCGCCCGACATTGTACGGGTGATCCTCATAAATATGAGGATGACCAGCTAGCGGGAAAATGATCCTAGCGCGCGTGTGTTTCAAGAATGTTTCAGGACACGAGAATATCTCTGAATTATTACGTTTCGGCAGTAATGGACGGTAATTGAGAAATTTGGGACCAAAAGTGACTGGTCTGCATTGGCGGTCGTAGTCCGTTACGGCAAGGTGCGTATTAGGACTGGGAACCCCCAATGCCATTTCTAACTACTATTAATTTAAAGCGCCCGGGCCCGCGTCCTCTTCGGCTGCAGTACGCCGGACCGCGCTTTCCAACAAAATGAGTCTGAAAGAAAACGACGCGTCGTTAAGGAATGATCCAGAACCGTTGGGTGGCGATTGCTCCGACCGACGCGAAAAATCTTCTGGTCAGTAAAGAGCAATAACTTTCATCACACGGTTGGCGTCCGACAGCAACATTCCTAGACGGTTACGTGAACCTTCACCGACCCGCTCGTCTTATCGTAGGCAAGGTCAAAACCCTTTTCGATCTCGTCCAGCGACACCGTGTGGGTGACGATGCCGTTGAACCCGGTGTCCTTGTTAGAAAGGATGTCGATCGCCACGTCGTAATCGTGCCTCCCTTCAACAATGCCGTAGCAAGAAGAGAACTTGAACGTGAGCTCGTTCAGCATGGGCGGTAGGAACGCATAGGGTAGAACGCCCCGGAACCCGCCGACCACGATGACCGTGCCCTGCAAGCGCGTAGCGGCGCATGCCGTTTCAAGCGGGGCTATCGAATTGCCGCCAACTGTCTCTATCGTCACGTCAGCGCCGAGACCGTCGGTGATCGACTGCGCAGCATCTTCCAGTTCGCCCGGCTCACTTCCGACAACGAGGTCCGCACCGCAGGCCTCGGCCATTGCTTTCTGCTGTGGGTACCGTGCAGACGCTACGATCTTTCGTGCTCCAAGTGCCCGCGCTGCTGCGATCGCCGCAAGCCCGATCGTTGCCGATCCGACCACCGCAACGGTGTCGCCACCCTGCATCCCGCCCCAGCGCGCCGCATGTACGGAAACGGCGAGCGGCTCGACAAGCGCGCCCTCCTCCCAAGACATGTTGTCAGAGAGTTTGTGCAGCCCGAGAGGAGTTCGGGTCATGTACTCGGCAAATGCTCCGCCTGACTCTTCGGCCTTGTCGATACAGTGCCGGTACTGGCCGGTGCGGCAGAAATAGCAGGCTTCACAGGCCTTTCCGGAGCCGATCGTCTCGATAGCCACGCGATCGCCCGGATGAATTCGGACCTCGCCTGGCGGAACTTCAATCACCTCTCCGGCAGGCTCGTGGCCAGAGGGAAGCGTTTGTGGATCCGTTCGCTCGTTGTTCATGTGGAGGTCGGATCCGCATATGCCGATCTGCTTCATGGCGATCAGGGCCGAGCCAGGGAATCGCTCTGGCATAGGACTCTGGTGGATGCTTACGATTCCGTTGCCGTCATCCAAGGCGGCGCGCATCGTGTCAGACATGGGGGCTCCTCATATATGTTTGGCGGACCGGTATTGGCTTACGACGAAGCGTGAGAAAGCCGGATTGTAACCGCCGATCACAGATTAGATGCGTAACGAGCATGAATTGCGCTCATGACGGCCTAATCTCCGTCGGCCGCGACCACCACCGGCCTGGACGTAGGTAGTGGTTGGGGCGATTGGAATCGGATTGAATATTTGCGCTCACGGATGGAGTAGCTGACTACTCCAGCAAATATCAAGAAACCCGCCGCGGCCGCGAACACTGGGTCGTACGTGTCCCAAATATCGAAAACCCTCCCAGCGATGATCACCGCAAGCCCACCGGCGAGCTGGTGGACCATCATGATCAGCCCGTTCAGAATTCCAACATTTCGCAGGCCATACACATCGGCGGTGAGTGAGTTCGTAAGTGGCACGGACGCCAGCCACGACATTCCGCCGATGACGGCGAAGGCCCACAGTGCTGGAACTCCCGGAAATACTATTAACGCCAGGAACCCCAGGCCACGGATCAAGTACACCGTGCCAAGAAGGTTCTTGCGTTGCATTCGATCGGAAACCGACCCCACGACCAGCAATCCGACGCCGTTGATAGCCATTAGAAGACCAAACGCCAAAGCCGCCGTGCCAGGCGTGATGTCTTCAGTGGATGCCCACCTTATGAAGTGCACAGCGACGATGGCGGTCGTGATGCCACACACGGAATATCCTAACGACAACTGCCACATTGGAGCCGATCGGTACGACTCCTTCCATCCGGTTGTTGCGAGTGGTGCTATACGGATCGAGGGTGAACTGTCATTCCCGTCACCCGGCGTGCTGATCGGTTCTTCGTCGCCGTCCTGATTGAGACCCATATCTTCTGGGTCGCTGCGGACGATTGCCAAAAGCAGTGGCAGCGCGAGGAACAAAATGGCGGCACCCATGACCAGCCAGGCCGTCCGCCAGTCGGCAATGACCAGCAGGTATGCAGCAAACGGCACCATGATGAAGCCACCCGCGGATCCACCAAACGCCACCATGCTCATCGCAGTGCCACGTTTTCGCTGGAACCAGCGAACGATGACGGAACTCGCGGGGGTAGGGAACACTCCGCCCGCAGCGGAGGACACGACAAACCCGTACACGGCGATCAGGACGTAAACGTTTGGAGAGGCAGCGACCAGCATGGTTCCAAGACCCATCGCCAACACCCCCCAGATCAGTACGCGGCGACCACCGAGTTTGTCGGTCAATCGACCGAAGAAAGGCTGGACAATCCCGTTGACGGCCCAGCCGATGCCGGCTGCAACCGAAATAGCACCTACAGAAGCCCCAAAATCTTCTTCCCATGCCTCAACGAATACGCCGAAGCCCTGTCGAGAACCCACCCCCACAAAAGTCGCGAAGAAGAGGGTGCCGACGATGTACCAACCGTAAAAAACGCTCTTGCCGCTGTCCTGTCTGTCGTCGGTCTCCTGGGCCAAGCGATATCTCCAAAATATAAGTCGGCGCAATTTGTATTCGCCAGATTGCACGTCGCCCTTGAAGTATATCCTCGGTGGTAACGCGTTAGACCGTTTGTGGGCTGTCTCTTCGAGAGTGCCGCGTAGGATGTCTTCGCGACTATCGCGTGGGGCGTTCTATATAGGCGAACGGGGTCACGACCTTAACGCTTGCGCTTTCGCGCCCTTCGGGCACGCCGTAATGCCAATGCCATCACTCCGATCGGGAACGCCGACGTCACCAGACCAAGGACGATCACAATAGTTGTCGCACTCACCCCAGTGATCTGATCGATCTTGTCCTTGATCCAATCGACAAGGGTAGGGTCAACATACTCGGAATGGTGAAGAATCAGGCCGAACGCTGAATACAATGTGGTCTCAATCCACATGTCCAACTATCAGTCCCCGTCCGATGCCGCTGTTGCCACGTTAGGAGTGATTGGTACCGGTTTCTGGTACCGAATCGAATATTTACTTTCGTTGATAGAAAAGCTCACTACTCCGGCCAAAACCAGAGTTGCGAATCCGGCAACGAATGCGGCGTCGTATGTGCCCCACACATCGAACACGACGCCCGCTGCGATTACGGCAGCGCCTCCACCAAGCTGGTGGGACATCATGATCAAACCATTGATCATTCCTATATTTCTTAGCCCGTATATATCTGCCGTTAGACCGTTCGTCATAGGAACTGTTGCCAGCCAGGACATCCCGCCCAGAACAGCAAAGCTCCAGAGAGCCGCTTGTCCTGGCAAAAAGATCAACGCCAAGAACGCGCCAGCGCGCACCAAGTAAACGATCCCGAGGAGGTTCTTGCGCGGCATATAGTCGGATATCCAGCCTACAAAAATTAACCCGGCACCATTAATTACACTCAGAACCCCGAATGCCAGGGCGGCGGTACCTGCAGATATGTCCTCTGACTCCGCCCAGCGAACAAAGTGCACGGCTATCATCCCGGTAGTGATGCCGCATACCCAGAAGGCGACGGAAAGCTGCCACAGGGGAGCGGAGTGGATCGAGTCACGCCAGTGGGTTGTCTCCAAAGGCGCCACGCGTATTTGGAGAGGCATGAGATTGGGCTGATCAGGGTTGCCGTCCGAGCCTCCGTCCGGTTCGAGTCCCATATCGGCGGGATCGTCTCGCACTATGCCCACTATCAGGGGCACCCCGAACAGAAAAATCATCCCGCCCAGAACGAACCACGCTGTCCGCCAGTCCGAAATAACGAGCAGGTAAGCCGCAAACGGAACCATTATCAATCCGCCGGCTGAACCGCCCGCCATCACGAAGCTGATTGCCCTTCCACGGTTACGTTGAAACCAGCGTGATATGACGGATGTCGTAGGGGTCCCGAATGCACCACCCGCTAGAGCCGATAGTACGAATCCATACATGACGATCAATCCGTAAACGTTCGGCATGAATCCGACCCCGATTGTGGCGAGAGCCATCCCAATCGACCCGACTATCATGACCCTGCGCCCGCCGAAACGGTCTGTCAAACTACCGGCAATAGGTTGGACAAGTCCGTTGACTGTCCAACCGATGCCGGCGGCGACGGATATCATCCCGACACTTGTCCCGAAGTCCTCTTCCCAGACCTTGACGAACACACCAAATCCCTGACGGGAACCGACCCCGATAAGGCTCGTGAAGAACATCGCTGCCACGATGTACCACCCGTAAAATACTCCTCCAGGGTCGTTCGTTTTCGGACTGTTTTGGCCGTTTGCCAAACACATCACTCCGGCGATCAGATATGCACGTTAGTCAACAATGGGTGTGGTACCCCGCTACAAGCGCTAAGGCCCGAAAATTCTAACTCGTCCTCGGTTGTATGGACGCGTTATTCCACCCCAAGTATGTCCAGGGCATCCCTGTTGATTATCTCCTCGATTTCGTCCTCTGGAATTCCCGGCAGATGGTGGTCCTTTGCGAACTTGCTTAGATTGCGCAGACCGTTGATGTTGTCCTGAGGAACGGTAACCGGCCAGTCAGATGCAAAAAGTATCTTCTGAGTTGCGCCCCACTCGTGAAACACTCTCATCCCGTTCCAGAAAGACCATGGCCGATAAAACTGCGCCGAGACGTCCGCCCATACATTTGGATGCTTTCGCACAACCGCCATGCAGTCATCTTGCCAGGGATGTCCGAGATGGGCCATCACGATCCGCAACTCCGGGAATGCTATCGCCACCTGGTCCATTACGAGCGGCTGCGCATAGCGTAAAGGCGCGTCCCGCATCGGTGACGTTCCCTGGTGGAAAACGATCGGCAACGCATCCGCCTCAAGGCGTGCGTATAACTTAAATGCGGCCTCGCCAACCGGGTCAAAATCCTGATAGTTGGGCCCGAGTTTGATTCCCTTGCACCCAAGATCTCCGACCGCCCTGTCGTACTCGTCATTCATCCCCGGGTCCATCGGATGAAGCGACATGAACGGGATCACTTTGTCGGGCGAGGCTTTGTGCAACTCAGCTGCGACATCATTGTGGTTCTTACCGCCGTCAGTTAGATCGCCCGTGCCATCGATGATTTCTTGCTCTGATCCCCAAGGTCGCGGGGCTATGCCAAAAGCGAAAGTCTTGTCGACCGGCTCCATAGCGGACAGGTAATCAGCGATCGAGTTTGTCATCGACA
>JAAZYK010000015.1:8363-21527 GCA_014239685.1 Dehalococcoidia bacterium
ATCGCCGGAGCGCATCATTTCCTCGGACGTTCGGTCAGAGTCTGGGACAGTGTCCCGGTGGGTGGGCAGGTGTGTGTGGACGTCAACGATCATTGTGAGCGTTCCTGAATGAAGAAAGTTAAAGCTGGGATGGACGGAAGTGTACGCCTGAAACGGGCCTCCAGAAACGTGATAATCTCGGAGTCTATGGACAAGGTCTGGGGGACGAAAAACCTTTTTACTGCGTTCCTGCTATTACCGGCCGCCTGGGTGTATAAATCTGGTTCGTCCATCTTGAAATTGGGCTTGACGTGCGGGTTTGACGGCGATTATCTAGAGGCTTTAAATTCGCCGACCCCTCACGTGCCGATCAACCCTCCACACGCGGCCGATGTTGTCTAAGGTCTCACCCCGAGGGTAACGTCTTTTTCGACCCTGTCACCGCCCTCTTCAAGCACCTCAAGCGTGATCGTGTCCCCGGGTCGGGTGCTGCTGGTCAGGTACGAAATGAGGTCCGCCATGCTGTGGATCGGCGTTCCGTCGATCCCGACCACGGTATCTCCACCGACGTCTATCGGCTGGCCGTCAACCATGATCGTCCGGTTTGCATCATTCAATCTTGCTTTTTCCGCCGGACCATCCGAGATCACCTGCGAGATGTATGCGCCCTGCGTCCCGTCCGGCAGATCAAGCCCGAGCGCCAGGGTCCGGCTAACGTCATGACCGGACACGCCGAGCCATGAGTAGACGAACTCTCCGTTTTCAATCAGGTCCGGGACGACCAGCTTTGCGATGTTTATTGGCACAGCAAACCCGACGCCCGAATTTTGTCGGCTGTCACTACGGATCTGCGCGTTGATTCCGATCACATCGCCGTGTCTGTTGAGCAGCGGACCGCCGGAATTGCCTGGGTTGACTGCTGCGTCAGTCTGGATGACATCTGGCGTCGTGAAACCCTGATTACCACTGCGGATGTTGCGGCCGACTGCGCTCACGATTCCCTGGGTCAACGTGAACTCCTCGCCAAAGGGGTTACCGATGGCGATAGCGATCTGTCCCGGGACCGCCGTGTCGCTGTCGCCAAGCTTGATCGGCTTGAGATTATCGTCCGTGTCCACCTTGAGAACCGCCACATCAGCGTCGGCATCCTCGCCGATCACCGTTGCCGGGTAGGCTCGGCCATCCGAGAACGACACTTCGACGCTCTGGGCGTTCGCGATGACATGCTGATTGGTCACGATGTGATTCTCGTAATCCCAGACAAATCCGCTGCCGCTCCCTCCGCCCGCGGCCGTCGAGACCGTGATCTCCACGATGGAATTTAAAGAATCGGCGAACAATCCGCTAATGACGGACTCAAATGCTGCGACGATCTCGTCAGCGGTGAATGTCTGTGCGAGTTCGCTCTGCTCTGGTTCTGAGGGAATATCGCCGATAACCGCGTCAAGGCTCTCGCCGTTCGGCGCCGTTATTGGTTGTTCCAGACTTCCCTGGTCCATCGACGTGTTCTCGCCAACACTCGTACATGCAACGGCCACCACGGTCATTAGCGCTCCGGCCCAGCCAAGCATCGCCTTACGCCCGACGAACCCGGAGGTATATAGGGAGAGATTATTTGTGTGAGTGGCTGGGATCAGGGGCATTCCCGAGTCTCCGTTCATGTATCGGTATTGTGGTGGGATTCCGGCAGCAGAGAATTCTGTCTGTCCCGATGATGTGCACGTAATACGGAGATGATCGACACCCTCACGCGGGCCTCGCTTGTCGCCCTAGGTTGTGGATCTTTCCTTCGGTCGCTTGACACATGACTGCGTCTTTTTCCTTTAAACCGGCCTGATGCCCTTTACCAAACACAGTGAGGATCTGAAACACTACCTTCTGTCGCGCTGGTGGCGAGAATTATTTCGTGGGGCGTCACGGCAATTGAACGCTTGTTAGTCACGACGATGAGATTCCGATGGAACCTGAACAGGCTTGAAATCAATCTAAGGACTTATCTGGAGCGCAGCCCCTGTTGATTGCAGACACTCGAAAATAAAAACGGACGCCCCGTTGGCCCGCCTTCTCGGAAGAAGAGACCGAACGGAGCGTCCGATGTCGTGCATATCCAGCGGTTGGTTACTCCTCGCCCTCTTCGCTCTCTTCACCTTCTTCACCTTCTTCGCCTTCTTCGACCTCCATACCCTCTCCGACTTCTACGGCAGCGGTACGGGTCATGGCGATTCGGGCGACCACCTGGTCCGGCGAACTGATAGCTACGACGCCGTCCGGGAGGATAAGGTCCTCTACACGTATGTTGTCTCCGATGTTCTCGAGCCCTTCGATGGAGACTTCGATTTCATCGGGAACTTCCAGGGGAAGGACGCTGATCGTCACGGTTCGTATTCCCCGAAGGAACTGGCCGCCACCACCACGTGTCGCTGGCGCCTCGCCGACCACGGAAAGCGTCACCTCGGCCGAAACCGGCACGGTGGCGTCTACCCTGATGAAGTCCACGTGTTGGAGTTCACCGGTTACCGGGTGTTTGGCGATTTCCCGTATAAATGTCAGGGCTTTCTCGCCCCCCCCGACCTCGATAGCGATCGGCTGACCACGTCCGGCCGTGTTGACGGCGTTACGCAACGCTTGAGTTTCCGCCTGAAGCGTAAG
Organism: Dehalococcoidia bacterium; assembly: GCA_014239685.1. Taxonomy (GTDB): domain Bacteria; phylum Chloroflexota; class Dehalococcoidia; order Lucifugimonadales; family Lucifugimonadaceae. The sequence continues at coordinate 10,992 of JAAZYK010000015.1, forward strand.
CGACTCTCCGCCACCGCCGTAAAGGTGGATAGGAGTGATCCCGGAACGACGAAGTGCCCGAACTTTTTTGCCAGTTACTTCGCGTGGGTCGACGGAAAGGGAGACGTTATCGGTTGCCATATCTCAATTACTTCATCCGCGACCGGGGCGTGCCGGGTATGCGGAGTCTAGATTGCGGAATATCAGGGGAGCCGATGGCACAAGACCAACGAGCCATGAATGAAAGCGCGCGCACGGAGGCGCAGCAATAAATCGTAACACGAGGCAGAGTCTATCCACACGCTCCGCTTCTACAGAATCGGCGCCCACGGAGTCAGTTCCTCAAGATTTTACGTTTGAGGCCCGGAAAGAGGACATCTAATTGGGCGTTTTTCTACCTCCTGTATACTTGGGTTACGTTTGAACGGGCGTACGGCAGAACGTGTCGATCGCCCTGAAACGCAAGCCGCCGAAACCCGGCACGGGACGCTGTCGTGCTAGTTCCTATGAAAGTGGACTACGGTCTGCGGGTGTTGATGCACCTCGCCCAGACCGCCACGCCCGTTCCGGTTTCAGCCAGCGAAATAGCTGATCGGCAGAAAATTCCTGAAGCCTATCTGCACCACGTACTGAGTGATCTTCAAGCAGGCGGCATGCTTGAGTCACGGCGTGGGCCATCCGGGGGGCACATGCTCGCCAGGCCTGCAAAAGACATAACCGTGGCGGACGTCTTCATCACCTTCGACCGGTCCCTCGCTCCGCTCGACTGTGTCGATTCGCCGGAGGACTGTACGCTCTCCGGAGCTTGCTCGCAGCGCGAGCTCTGGAGTGACGTGGAACGGGTGCTGCTGGAACGCCTGAGCGAGACTCGGGTTTCTGATCTCGTTGCTGAGCAACGGGAAATGGTCTGGGTAGGGTCGCAAACTGAGGTGTAAGGGTACCTGACCCGGGCGATGCCCTTTCCACCTTTGCTGCCACCGGACTACACTCGCGGGCACGGATTATGTCCCCAATGCACTTGAAATGCATCTGGACGGTTTTTATCGAATCTAATTTGCGGGGCTGGATAACCACTGAAATAAATCGCAATCGACCGGGATTGAACGAGATGCAACCGGCCGCTCTGATCGCTAGAGAACTTAGAGAATCAAGTAAACAAAACGACGAGGCTGAATAACGGATGAAAGAAATCAAAACAATGACGCCGCGCCAAGTCCAGCGCTACAGCCGGCACATCATCATGCCGGACGTAGGCAGCGTGGGTCAGCGCAAGTTACTAGGCTCCAGTGTATTGATCGTTGGCGCGGGTGGACTTGGCTCGCCGATCGCTCTCTATCTGGCGATAGCCGGGGTTGGCACGATAGGGATCGTCGATTTCGACACGGTAGATCTGTCCAATCTGCAGCGACAGATCTTGCACCAGGAGGGCGACATTGGTCGGCCCAAGGTCGAGTCAGCAAAAGAGACGTTACTGTCATACAACCCGGATCTGAACGTCATTCTCCACGAGGAGCCCATCACCTCAGACAACGCGATGGACATCATCCCCAACTATGACGTGATCGTGAATGGCGCGGACAACTTCCAGGCTCGATACCTGGTGAACGACGCATCGTTCCTCGCCGGCAAGCCGCTTGTTGATGGCAGCATCCTGTTGTTTGACGGTCAGGCGAGTACCTACATCCCCGGACATGGTTGCTACCGCTGCATCTTTCCGGAGCCTCCACCCCCGGGCGAGGTTCCGAGTTGTGCAGAGGCCGGTGTTTTAGGCGCACTGCCCGGGATGATCGGTACCATCCAGGCCACCGAGGTCATCAAGGTCCTCCTTGATATCGGTGAACCTCTGGCCGGACGGCTGCTCATCATCGACGCACTGTCGATGGACTTCCGTGTTCTCAAGGTTCGTCGCAACCTGGATTGCCCACTTTGCGGCGACAACCCGACAGTTACCGAACTGATCGACTACGACGCCTTCTGCGGGGTGAACATTCCCACGGTTGAGCCTGTCGAAGAACCGGTAACTGCTGACTAGTTAGACGCAGTTAAGGGGGCGGAGTGGAATTATCACTTCGCCTCCTTTTTGTCTTTTGACGTCGCTTGATCGGCTGCCCCGTCCTAGAATTGTGGGCGACCGATATCCTTTTCACTAACCACTTGACCAAGTAAACGGATGCGCGCGTGACCCTGAGAGTTAAACCTGTCCCAAACATGTTGAAACGGGACATCGTGGACGCCATCGGCGATACGCCGTTGGTAGACGTATCCGTTTTGAGCCCAGTAGAGGGCGTGCGGATCTACGCCAAGCTTGAGGGATCGAACCCGTCCGGATCGGTCAAAGACCGCGTGGCCAAGTCTATGATTGAGGCCGCCGAACGCGACGGACTGCTCAAGCCGGGCGACACCATCATAGAACCCACATCGGGCAATACTGGCGTGTCTTTGGCGATGATAGCCCGTGCACGTGGATACAACCTGAAGGTTGTAATGCCTGCGGGTGTGACGCAGGAGCGCATTGACCTCCTCATTGCTTACGGGGCTGAGATCATCTTCTCGGACGCCGATAAAGGCACCAACGAAGCGATCATCGTCGCCAAGCAGATTGCTGCAGATAACCCGAGCTATTACTTCCCGTACCAGTACGGCAATGAGGCCAATCCACGGGCGCACTTTGAGACCACAGGACCCGAGATCATCCGAGATCTGCCGGAGATAGACATTTTCATCGGCGGACTCGGCACCGGCGGCACGCTTATGGGCAACGGCAAGGCGCTGAGGTTGCACAACCCGAACGTCAAGATTGTGGCCGTGGCACCTCCACCGGACGATGTAATTCAGGGTTTACGCTCGATAGAACACGGTTTCATTCCGGAGATCCTGGACCTGGATAAGTTGGACGCCCGAATCCTTGTGGAAAGCGAAGATTCATTCTTCTGGACCCAGCAGTTGATGGAGCAGTGCGGCATTTTCGCCGGGATCTCGTCAGGCGCGGCAATCGCATGCGCCCGAAAGATGGCGGACAAGATCGGCGACGGCACGATCGAAATCCCGGGTCAGGCTGCAGGCGAGGCCAACATCGTGGCTTTGCTTCCGGACGGCGGTTGGAAGTACATGTCCACGCAGCTCTGGACCAAGAGTTTCAAAGAGATAGAGACCGAGGTCGGCGGCAAGATCTGGTGGTAGAGGTCCGGTAAGGGCGGGGCTTGCTCTGACCGAGCCGGCCCGCCAGAGCATCTTTCAATAGGCATACATTACGGCTCGACTTATACGGCGTCGAACGGTTCAATACTCGGGAGACAATGCTTGAGAATTTTGAGCGCCATGAAGACCGTGTCGATATTTGTAGAGGCGTATGGCAATACGCCCGGAGATGGCCAGGATGGGCGCGCTGCGTGAATCTCAACTCGCGCGACGCCCAGAACGACCGTCATGGGTTTGCTGTTTACGCGGTATTTGCAGTCGCCGGTTCCGCTCAGGTTGCGGCTATCTCCGAGTTGCGCCGGGCGATGTATTCCAGAGTTGAAGACCCACCGGCATACATCAACGCTCCAGCTCATGTCACCCTAAAGCGGCTCTTCGCCGGGATTCCGAATGTGGAGGAGATCCAGGAAGTGATTCACGGGATTTGCGAGTCCGTAAAGCCGTTTCGAATCGAGTTGGAGGGGGGGCTAGAATCACGTGGTTCGAATCACTCATCACTGGCCATCCCTGTGAAAAGCACGCCAGAATTGGTCGCTGTGAATCATGCACTTGAGTCGGCGATCAGCCCGCTCGCTGACACCGAATTTGGCGGCCCGGACTTCCACCCTCACATGACCGTGTTCCAGGACGCCGCGCCCGAAGAAGCGGAGAAGGGTATGCGACTGGCACAAGGATTGAGGCTGGGGACCGGGTTTTACGTAGAGACTCTTGAGATGATGGCCCGGACCGCGCCGTTCAGAGGAGGCCGCTGGACATCACTAGCGTCCTTCGAAATGGATATCTGGAGCTGACCAGCGCTAATACCGTAGGGGTGAATGACCATCTGCCCTAATGCAAATAACAAACGGATTATGGAAGCGGCCTAAAAGCAATCCTGCTATCCAGATCGGTCGCGCAGGATCACGTGCTCCGATATCCAAGGGCTTCGCAGGGACCACCCCACGCTCACCCATGCACAATTGACGCCAGCTTGTCTCCATCGATACTGCCGCCGCTCAATATGCACACAGAGCGGCCCCGCTGACTCAGAGGCATCGAGAGCGCGGCAGCCACAGATGCCGCTCCCGCACCCTCAACCACCAGCTTGTTATCCAGGGCCAGTCGGCGGATTGCGTCCTTCACTTGATCCTCGGACACCGTCACGGTGTCATCCACGATCGATTGTAACAACGGCCACATCTCGTCCGTAACGAGCGGCACTCCTAACCCATCGCACAAGGTCGGCTGAGGATCCACCCAGACCGGTGCCCCTGCCGATAGACTCGCTCTAAAAGGCGCGCACGCTTCTGGCTGCACCGCAATGATCCGTACACTCGGGTTAAGTTCCTTGAGAGTGCTACCGACTCCGCAGATCAGTCCGCCACCGCCGACAGACACAAAAACCGTGTCTACATCTGGCATGTCCTGATGAATCTCCAACCCGATTGTGGCGCTGCCCGCCACCATGAGCGGCTCTACCCATGGGTGTAGGAACGTGTACGACTCGTTCTCCCAACCCGCCGATAACATCCAATCGAACAGTTCATCCCCGGGCATCAGGATCGGCTCCATCCCATACGCAGTAATAGCATCGATCTTCGCCCTAGGCGTCGTGTCTGGAAGTCGGCTGCGCGCCGATGCTCCCACCAGACGGGCTGCGTAGCCGACGGCCTGCGCTGTGTTGCCTGCGCTGACCGTTGATAGGCCCCGTGATCGCTGCTCGTCCGTTAGCGTGGACGCCCAGTTGTAAGCGCCACGAATCTTGAACGACGTCACAGGTTGAAGCGTCTCGGGCTTCAGTAGCATGTCTGGCTCCGCGCCCCGATAAGAGCGCAATGGGATCAGTGGCGTCCTGACAACCACGTCCCGAATACGTTCCGCCGCGGCACACACATTGTCCATTGACGGCGCAACGATAGGCGTCCCGCCGAATTTGGTTCGACGTGGCTGGTGACCGTTAATCAGCTTGTCGCCTCCACCAGGTGCTTTGACCGAGAACACCTTGAGAGGATGCTGTTTAATGTGCGCTCCCGGAGGCCGACAAGCGGCTGATATTCCTCCGCGTCATAGAAAAGGTCTGGGTCTTCACGCGTCGGGAACACAAGGATCAAGAGTCGCCCTCCAGATATTCGACTTCGGCGCCTCGGATAACGTCCTGCCCAACGTTCTTGGCGATCTGTGGGGGCACCTTTTCCCAATATTCGGAGAATCTCTCAGGATTGGTGATATTTATCTGCACAATTACGTGAACGGCCATCACTTAATCCTTCGGTGATGTTTCTCTTGCCTCTGGCAGTCGTACCGCCTACGCTCCCTCGCCAGCGACGTCATCACCGTGATTGGCCATGTGCGTCCGTAGCGCGTCCAGCACGATCGTAGTCGCACGGATTGTCGTCATCCGGTCCGACAATAGCCGTTTGTCGTGGGCCCGCACACGTTCCGTGATGTGCCGGTGCGCCTCCACAACGGCGGCGTGTCCCGGTTCGCCGGGGTGACCCAGCGAAGCCGCCATATCGTTCGGACCAAATGTGATGCAGTCAATCCCATCGACATCAAGAATCTCATCTATATTTTCAAGGCCAAGACGGGACTCTACCTGTGCGACCACAAGCATGTTGGCGTTCGAATCCGACAAAAACTCGGTGTTTCCGCCGTGCAGGTCTTTGATAGCGTCGGTATGCCCGTATACATTCCCCCGCGCCGGGCCCCAGGATCGCTCGCCCTCTGGGAGAAACAATGTGGCGTCCACTAGGATCTTCGCCTGCTCCGCCGTTTCCATGTGCGGACCCTGGATACCCTGCACGCCCCGTGCCAGGTAGCCGGTGATAACTGACCCATCGATCGCCGGGACGCGCGCTGTGACCGTCATGCCGTATGCGTTTGCCAGCCGGCAAATCGCATCGACCTCGGACAGTGTGAAGTGGCCGTGTTCGCCATCGAGATCGACCCCGTCCAGCCCAGCCATCGCCGCAAGTTCAATTAGCTCCGTGGACGGGTGGTGGAATTGGAGCAGGTGCGCAATCTTACCGGCGCGATTGGCAGCGAAAATTCGGTTCTCCGGCATGCGGACTCCTCGGGTTAGCTGAGGTTTTACTGGGGCCAATAAACGCCCTCTCCCAGTGGGAGAGGGTTGGGGTGAGGGAGCGCGTATTAAGAGTCACACACTCGTCTCACATTCGGACTATCACCTCATATCAGCGCCACACTTACACCAGCCCGAACTTTCCGTCGCTGGTCTCCACGGGCAATTCGTCCCATGTTGGTGGAGTGTAATCGCTCGTCATGTCGACGCGTTGGCCGCTTTCGGCCGAAACCCACACCTTCTCGATGAACTCGATCACGTGCGCAAGCTGGCGCGGTCCGTTGAGTAGCGGCTTTCCGTCCAAAACCGCGTCGGCGAGTGATAAAAGTGTGGCTGGGTGGAGGGCCCATCGGGTGTCGAGCCCGGGGATGTCCACATCCTGCCAGCCGTCGACGTTAGTCTTCCAGTCGTCTCGGTATAGGCGGATACGTAATACCTGATCCCCACCGTAAACCTCGATCGTCCCGTCATTCCCGAACAGGGACATCATCGGAGATTCGGAACTCATCGCCACATAGCCTGTGTCCATTGTGCCGAGCGTGTCGTTACCCATGTCGAACACGATTACGTTGTTGTCCGGCACATCCGCTGACACCCGTTTCCCGGCCGCAGGCCCGTCCCGCATCACACGTTCCGGGATGGAGGTCGTCGACATCGCAGCCAACGACTTTACTCCGCCGAGTACTCCGGTCAGACGAACCAGTCCGTAACCGGCCATGCTCGACATCCCGCCCGCGCCGGACTGGTAGAACCATGAGAAATCTGTGGGAGCACCTGGCCTTGCGCCGGGCCCCATAGAGTTCTGGCTCATCTTGATCAGGTTGATCTTGCCGATCACGCCCTTGGCCACGATTTCCATCAGCCGTCGCTGCCCGGGGTGGAGCATGTTTGGCGGCGCGCACGAGACGTGAAGTCCATTCCTTTCCGCGATTTCGCACACCTGCACAGCGTCCGAAAACCCCTCCGCCATAGGCTTCTCCACAAGCACATGTTTTCCGGCCTGCAACGCCGCTATTACCTGTTCTGTGTGAAATCGGTGCGGTGTTAAAACCGCAACGGCATCGACCTCTGGATCGCCAAGCATTGCCTCGTAGTCGCCGTACGCCGTACCGCCGTACTGGTCAGCGAACTGGCCTGCGCGCGCCTCGTCCACATCGCACACCGCCGTCAATTGCAGGCGATCGTTCCAGTGCTGCGTCGCCGGGAGGTAGTACCACTGAGCCGCAGCGCCAGCGCCCAGCATGCCAATTTTGAGCCGGCCTTTGGACGGTTCTGGCATATCGCCTCTTCTCCATAGTACTTATTGGCCGACGATAGATCTTACCTGCACGCGCTCACCGCCACCACGATTAGACCGTCATTCCATCGAAGAAGGGAATAACGGTCTAACTCAACTACACCGGCGAATGGTCTCGCTGGCAATAGTTAACCCTGCTGACCCCAGTCCGCTCCAACCTTGTCATATCGGCGTTCCAGATCTGCAATCGCCGCCCTTGAGATCGCCATCCCGTCGCCGATCATTTCCACATTGGATGCTAGATGCGTTGGGTTCAGAGTTCCAACGATCACCGTTGTGACCTCCGGCCGGCTCAACGTGAAACCCATCGCCAGTTCGATAGCCGAATTTGGTGCGTCTTCCACCGCCCCGCCTGACTGAGACATAACGCCTGCTCTACGGAAGTACTCCTCGGTGTAGGAAGTGGGCATGTGGTGGTACGGGTTAGGGTCGGTCGCCCGGCCCCAGACCGCGTTTCCGATCGGCCGCTTGATGATCAGCCCCATTTCCTGTTCAACCACGCCCGGGAACAGATTTGAGCGAGCGCCCTGGTCCACCAGGCTGTAGCTGGTCTGAAGTGTCTCGAAAAGCCCGCTATCTACCGCCCATTTGGCGTTTTCATTGTCGCCGGAATAACCGATGTGGTTCACCTTGCCGGCTTGTTTGGCGTCCTGGATCGCCCGGAGCACGTCACCCTTTTCGAGGATCTCGACCGAGCAAGAGTGGAGCTGAATCAGGTCTAAATGGTCGGTTTTCATCAGGGTCAAACTGCGTTCGATCGACTCCGTAACGAGGTCGTATGTCCAGTCCTCTCCTTCATTACGGGGAATGTAGTGACCGGCTTTTGACGCCAGTACATACTCGTCGCGACGGGTGGGGATGGACCGGCCGATGAAGTCCTCCGAAAGGCCGTAGCAGGCTGCGGTATCCAGGAAGTTGATGCCGTTGTCCAGCGCCGCGTTGAGGACGTCCGAGGCCGTCTTCGCATCGGCATCGGAAAGGATGGACCCGATTTCAGAAAGGCCGATCCCGAGTCGGCTGATCTCAAGTCCGGTTTTGCCGAGCGTTGTGGTTTCCATGGTTGATGGTTCCTTCTGGGCGAGATTGTCTGGCGCACGCATCCGATTTAGGGCCGTGCGGGATTTTGAGTGATCGAGATGGGCTAGGGCGCTGAAGTGTAGGCCACCGGCGGAGACGATACCCGAACACGGTTACCTTTGGGCCGAGGCAATGGATGTACCATTTCTCGACACACGACAATGAAAGGTCTCCCTGATGGAACTGACAGCTCCGGAAAACGTTGGATTTTCTTCCGACCGATTGCAACGCTTAAACAGGTTCCTGCAGGGCTATATAGACGACGGCAAGCTTGCGGGGATCGTCACGCTGTTAGCCCGCAAGGGAGAAGTGTTCCATCACGAGAGTTTCGGAAAGATGAGCAACGAGACCGGTGTTGATATGAACCCAGACTCCATCTTCAGGATCTACTCGATGTCCAAAGCGATCACATCTGTGGCACTCATGAAACTACATGAAGAGGGTGAGTTCCAGATAGATGACCCGGTTTCATCCTTCATCCCGGAACTTGGAGACCTGATGGTCTGCACCGGATCGGGCCAGACCGGCCCAATCCTCGAACGACAGAAGAACCCTATAACCATACGGCAACTGCTTTCCCACACCTCCGGTCTGTCGTACGGCTTCCACAAAGACACTCCCGTTGACCAAATGTACCGTGACGCCAATATAAACAGTAAAGACACTGATCTTGCGACGATGATTAGAAAGCTCGGGGATCTGCCGTTGGCCTACCAGCCGGGCACCGACTGGCGATACAGCGTGGCGACGGATGTCTGCGGCAGGTTGGTCGAGGTGCTATCAGGCCAGAGCCTCGACAAGTACCTGAGCGAGAATGTTTTCGATCCGCTCGGGATGGAGGACACAGCGTTCTACGTGCCGAAAGAGAAACTTGACCGATTCCCGTCCGTATATGGCCCGTCAGAATCCGGGACCGGACCAATCGAGGAATTGCATCGTCCCTACGATCAACCTCCAGTCATGCTCTCCGGTGGCGGCGGGCTCGTTGGAACCGCCGCAGACTACTCAAATTTCTGCCAGATGATGGTCAACGGCGGAAACCTGAACGGCGAACGGATACTCGGGCCGAAGACGGTCGATCTCATGACCCGGAGCCACCTGCCGGACGAGGTGAAAACCTTCACCTTGAGTGAGGGCCGCAGCGACTATACGAAGGGCTGCGGATTCGGACTGGGCTTTCGGATTATCGAGAATGTGGCAAAAAACGGTATCGCCGGCTCGGCGGGATCCTATTCATGGGGCGGAGCCGCAAGCACCTATTTCTTGATCGACCCAGTGGAGGACATGTACGCCATATTCATGACGCAGTTCCTGCCGTCCGGCCAATACCCGATCAGGGCTGAGTTCCAGACTATGGTGTATCAGGCGCTGGTGGAGTAGCGGCTAACTCTCCAACATGGCGGTGCAGACACTGTTCAGACCGCATCCCAAAACTTCGGTCCAAACAAGCCCCCCAGCATGGGGTTACCGGGTATTGGCGGCCTCTCGGGCTTCCTTCGCCTCTCGTCGCTGGCGTGCCGTCTTCGGGCCATCGTCGCTGATCGAATCGATCTTCCGCATCGAGAGAATTTCCGTCGCCTCGCCTTCCTTGACCTCAAATACGTGCGTTGCGATACCGTCGACAATTCCCGGGTCGTGGCTGGCGCATATGACCGTGCCGTCGTATCCCGCCAATGCCTCGATCAACCGAACACGTGTGGCGCGGTCCAAGTGGTTTGTCGGCTCGTCGAGCAGAAGGACGTTCGTCGGCTGAATTAGGAACTTGGCTAACGCAACCCGGGAGCGCTCTCCGCCGGACAGCACCTTCACGGGTTTAAAGACATCATCCCCACTGAAGAGGAACTGTCCAAGGATCGAACGAAGCCTCACATCCGGTGCGCCGTTTGAACCCTCGCGGACCTCTTCGATGACCGTTCGGTTCGGG
>JAAZYK010000160.1 GCA_014239685.1 Dehalococcoidia bacterium
TAAACGGAACATCAACCTCAAGTTATCTCGGAGCACCACAATGAGCGATGAACAGACTGTCGAGGCGGTGATCCACCGGTACGCTATCGACGTGAAAGCGTTTGATGCGTCCGGGAAGTCGTTCGCGTTTACCGTGCGAAACAGACGATGCTGGCAGTGCCAGCAGGTTCTCGATGAGATGGAAGTCGTTATCGGCGACGCTAAAGAGCACATGAAGGAGATTTCCTCGTGCTGCTCAGCAAAGCCGGACTATCTTCTTCCAGGAACTCCGTTGACCGAGGCCGTGTTCCGGCTTCTGCTCGCCAAGGGTAACAAGCCGATGACAGCTGAAGAAATCCGGGAGGGCCTGGGAACGGCATGGTCCAGTGTTCTTTACATGAAGGACCTGTCGGACGAGTTGCTTATCAAGCTGGTCGAGAGCGAAAACGCTTACAGCATCGCCCCGATTCCCGTTAAGAAATAACGCCCAAACGCTCTAAAACCGGATCTGAAATCCCGGTGCATTAGATAGAAGCGTTGTTTCAGCGTTTGACCGCTCGACAGTGACAGACTCGACTGTCGCCTCCGGCGGCCCGTTTTTAAGCTGGTTTAGTAGCTTATCGAGCGCGTCCTGATGGCCAGATGCGACCACCTCAATTGATCCGTTGGCCAGGTTACGCACGTGACCGTCTAATCCAAGTACTGTTGCCGCGGTGCGGACCCAGGCTCGGAAGCCAACGCCCTGAACGGATCCTGCAACGCGCGCCGAAAACATCCGGGCGGTATTAGGATCCGTCATCGTCGGGTCTGAACGTACGCCCGGCCCAAGAGAACGCAGCCCAGTTTTACTCGTCGTCTTCGACAGGCCGCCTGCGTCGTTCGACGCGTGCGGGCTCTGGTGGAGGCAAGGGGGCGGAACTCAAGGTCACAGATTCTTTGCGACCTCCGGATTTTTTCTTCTTGGTTTCTCGTTTGCTCTTATCGCGTGATTTCGCCATGCGTCTGCCTTTCGATCAGAAAAGAGGTCGCGTTTTTATACCTTTTAGAGATGTACACGGCGCAGTGTGGACGGAGGGCTGAGTTTATCAGACCCGTGCTGCTCGCTTTCCAGTGAAAACCATAACGGTTAAGGCTCAGCTCGAACCTTGGGTTTGTAGCGTGATTTCTTGAATTCTGCTTCGTACCACTTGAAAAACAGTATTGTCGCTGCGCCCAGGAGGATGAAGCCGCCAGGCACCCACATGATCAACCCGCCGATATTTTGGTCTTCCTGTGCTTCTAGTCCCCAGTGCAATGGAGTGGTCTCGTAGTGTGAGTAAGCAACGGTGCCGACGAGTGTGAGCAACGCACCAAGCGCAGCGCTTGGTGTGAAAGCGAGCATCAGGTAAAGCAGGCGTTGCGGGTAAGACAGCGGTGTTCGCATCGGTGCCGGACCGACCACAGGCCACCAGAACATCACACCGACGGTCAAAAACATCAGGTGTTCAAAATAATGTAACGGTTCGTTGTGTATCGCCGCCTCGTAGATCGTCGGCAAGTGCCAGATGTACATCGTCAGGATGTACACGATGATCGCTACTTTGGGGAATGTCAGCTTCCGCATGAGCCAGCCGGTCTTGCCGCGCTGTGATACGGACTCGGCAACTGTATGACGAACACCTACCGGAAGCGACCATAAGTAAGCGGCTACAGGGCTCGCGGCCAGCAACAAAGGAGCGGCCACAAGGGTCAGCAGCAGGTGCTGAATCATGTGGAGGAAGAACAGGTCTTCCGCAAGCGCGTCAGGTGGGCCAACAAGCGAGAAGGTCAGCGCGCCAAACCCCAGCAAAGTCATCGTGATCCGCCACCCGGATATAGGGGCAGCGTCGGCTCCCGCGGCGCGTGAGTTCAGTCGATAGAGTCCGAACAGATATGCGCCAAGTACAAAGGCTAGCACCACGGTGACGGGGGACAATAACATCCACTCGCCCCAGAACTCGGAAAACGAGTCGAGCGGCTCACGGCTCTCAGAAGTGATATGGAATAGGGGCACTGACAAGACATTCCTGAGTTTCGAGGCCGAAGTTCACACGAATATAAGGACGAACCATCTGGTTAATCGTGGTCTTATTTGTTCGCGTGGGTGATTGCCTGGGGGATGCAGGGTTTACGGAGCGACCATCGGGGCCGGACTTAGCTGGCCCTGCACGGCGAGCATTATTACGAACACCAGGATCGCGATGATGAACCCGGATGTAAAGACCAGCGTTAGTAGGCTTTTATCAAACCTCAAGTGCATGAAGAACGCGACCACTATGATGAACTTGAGAACTGCCAGAAGCAGCATGACGGTCACGAAGAAGGCGCCAAAGAATTCGTCGATCGTGAAGAAATACACTTCGAGGATCGTTAGTACGGCCAGCCACACACCAATGATGGTGTAGAAAAACGGCGTGGCAACCTTACCTCCGTAAGTTACGCGATCCATCCAGCGCCAGACCGGTGGACCTGCGTCTCCGAACGGTCCCTCATTCGGGGGATCCGGATAGGAAGAATCCACCTTTGGAAGAAGGAAGTAGCTGCCACCGTCTTGATAAAACAGCTTGCGCCAAGCTCTTGCAATCGGGTTTGCCATAACTAGTGTCTGCTATCCCCCGACGATCGTCGCGGCGTGGTGGATCGTCTCAATACCTTCACCGTCACTAAAACCGATCAGGTAAATAACGGTGAAGATGACGATCCACACGATGTCAACAAAGTGCCAGTAGAGTCCGGCCATTTCGAGGTCTTCGACGGAGCGGCTTGTCAATGCTCCTTTGAAATGGGCGTAAGCCGTGCCGAGGAGCCACAGGACGCCAACGGCGACGTGCAAACCGTGGAATCCAGTGAGGATGAAGAACGTGGTACCAAACAGGTTAGATCGGATCGTCAGGCCTTCGTTTATGAAGGTTGCGAACTCGAACACCTGAAAGCCCAGGAAGATTGCGCCGAGTACGGCGACCGCAAGAATCCAGAACCGAGTTAGCCCCAGCTGGTCTTTTTGTGCGTAATTAAGGGCGAGGACCATCGCCAGACTGCTCATTAGCAAGACGAACGTACTGACCGAGGTTAAAGGGATGTCCAGAATTTCGTTCGGGTAGGGCCCGACGATGCTCTCATTCCTGTAAACCAGGTAGGTGGCGATGAATGATCCGAAGAACAGGCAGTCAGACGCCAGGAACACCCACATGAGCAACTTGCGATTGCTTATGCCGGTATTCGTATCAGCGATATGACCGTGCTGTTCTTGTACTGTGGCGGCTTGCGCCAATTTCGTTTCCCTTAATCCTTATGTACGTTTAATAATCTACGGCTGAATGAGCGCCCTCTAGTGTCCGCCTTCTTCCGTAACCGGCTCGAATATCCAGCCCAAGAGACCCCACATACCGACGACGATACCGACAAGGCTCAACCATGGGAGCTGGAAGTCTGTGCTCGGAATGTCGGCCCGGATATCCATAAAGCCAACGACACCGATGGACATTCCGAGTGCCACCACAAACGGGTAGTAGGACATGCTTGGCAGATGGATGCTTCCGCCTCCGTGAGTGTCTTCCTCTACCGGTGCAGGCGAGTCAGTCTGCTCTCCGCGTTCATCGTGGAGCAGTTCCGGGTGCTTCGTGTACCAAAAGTCGTCAACCGATTTCACCTGCGGAATGCGAGCGAAATTGTAGGCCGGTGGCGGTGAGGGGATGGACCACTCAAGGGTTCGGCCGTCCCAAGGGTCGTCCTCGGCTTTTTGGTTGCTGGATATAGCCCTAATTACGTTAATGATAAATATCAACACACCGACGGCAATGAGGAGCGAACCAACAGTTGCGATCGCGTTGCTCGTCTCCCAGCCCATGCCTTCGGCGTAGGTGGAGACTCGCCGGGGCATGCCGTTCAGTCCAAGCCAGTGCATCGGACCAAACGTCAGATTGAACCCGATAAGCATGGTCCAAAAATGCCATTTACCGAACGTCTCGCCAAGCCGTTTTCCTGTCATTTTCGGCCACCAGTAGTAGCCACCAGCAAACAGACCGAGGATCGAACCGCCAAATAGGACGTAATGGAAGTGAGCGACGATGTAGTAAGTGTCTTGTTGTTGCGCGTCCGTCGGCGGCGATGCATGCGTCACGCCGCTCAATCCGCCAATGACGAACATGGCGATGAAGCCGAGCGAAAACAGCATCGATGTGTTGAGGTGGAGTCTACCGCCCCACACCGTGCCCATCCAGTTAAAGATTTTTACCCCTGTAGGCACCGCAATTAACATTGTCGAGATAGTGAATGCAGAGTTTGCGGCCGGACCAAGGCCCACCGTGAACATGTGATGGCTC
>JAAZYK010000161.1 GCA_014239685.1 Dehalococcoidia bacterium
CCGCAATATCGAATTGGCTGGAGAGAATTTTTACGTCCTACAAGTACCAGTTAAGCATCACAGATCCGGTCGTGAGATTCGCTGGCAATTGGGCCGTCGAGCAGGCGACATTCACTACGACCATCTCCCCCCTGGACGGTTCTGAATCCAAAACCTATAACGGTGGCTACACCATCATCTGGCGTCGCAGTGAGGATGAATTCTGGGCGATAGATAGGTACATCGATAACAGCGGCTAGGCCCTCAGAATCAGGCGCAGATACTCCCCTTCCAATCTACAGAGCGGGCCATACACACCAGCGCCCGTGCCACAATAACCACAATTACCAAACGCGCACTCACGAGGATGCCATGACTCAGGCCGAGACTCGCTACGACGGCAACACACCCGCGCCACCGTTTCCAGAAGGTCTTGACTGGCTCAATACGGCGAGCGCACTGTCATGGGAAGACATGGCTGGCAAACTGGTCGTAATGGACTTCTGGACCTACTGCTGAATTAACTGCATGCACTTATTTCCGCAGTTGCGGAAACTAGAAGAGAAGTACAAAGATTCGCTGGTCGTCCTTGGCGTCCACTCGGCCAAATACACGACCGAGAAGGACACTGACAACATACGAAGCGCCGTAATCCGGTACGACATCCAGCACCCGGTTGTGAACGACGCCGATTTCAAAGTCTGGCAGACCTGGGGCATCCGAGCGTGGCCAACAATCATGTTCATTGATCCCCGCGGGCAGGTGATTGGCAAGCACGAGGGCGAACTGCCTTACGAAGAGTTCGACCGACTCATCGGCGACATGACAAGCGAATTTAGTCGTGTGGAGTTGCTCGATCCGACACCGCTGACCTACCAGCTTGAGGCAGCCAAAGAGGCCGCACGGCCGCTCGCCTACCCGGGCAAAATTGAGGTCGATTCAGGTCGCCTGTTTATCGCTGATTCCAACCACAACCGCGTGCTGATTACCGATCTCGAAGGCACTGTCAATGACGTGATCGGGTCGGGTCAGATCGGGCAATCCGATGGCGCTTTTGAGGCATCATCGATGTGGCGGCCGCAAGGCATGGAGGTCGATGGCGACATCCTCTTCATAGCCGACGCCGAGAATCACCTGATCCGGATCGCCGATCTCGCCAACCGCACCCTATCCACTATCGCCGGAACTGGTGAGCAGTCGCTCATCCGATATAAAGGCGGCGACCCGTTGTCCATACCCCTAAATTCGCCGTACGACCTCGCCCTGCATGACGGTGTTCTGTACAGCGCACAGGCCGGTTTCCACCAGATTTGGGCGCACGACCTGAGAGCAAACACTATCGCTCCCTATGCCGGAACCGGGCGTGAAAACATTAAAGATGGCGCAATTTCAGAGGCTGAGCTGGCGCAAACCTACGGGCTACAAATACACGATGGCACGCTCTACTTCGTCGATAGCGAGACCAGTTCTGTCCGCACGGCCGGGACCGCGGGATCGGCGCTAGGTGCCCGGGTTCACACCCTCGTAGGTACCGGGCTCTTCGACTTCGGTGACAGCGATGACGTATGGAACGCTGCGCAGTTGCAGCATGTACAGGGCGTAGCCATAGGCGTCGGCGTCCTTTACATCGCAGACTCCTATAACCATAAGATCAAGCGTCTGAACTTGAGCACCGGGATCGTGACAACAATCGCCGGCTCCGGCGAACGCGGGCACGACGATGGACCAGTAAACGACGCTACCTTCGACGAACCGGCGGGATTGGCGTTTGCCGACGGACGAATTTATGTCGCAGACACCAATAACCACCTGATCCGGGTTATCGACCTGGAAGCCGATGTGGTGACCACGCTTGTCCTGACGGGGCTTTAGATACTCCTGCACTGACATTGATGGCGCTTTTGAAAGATGCTCTTCATCCGCACCCAACCCTCTCCTGCTGGGCGTGGGAGTTCGTAAAACAGGCTATCTGATCGGCTCTCGAGCCATGATCTGCCGAGATGATTCGATCCTGCTCATCCAGGGCATCAGTGATCTGGGATTAAGGTAATCGACACCGAGAGATCGGTTTCATGGCGCCGAAATGTGGGCGGAGTCCGCCAACCCGAAAACGTTTGGGAAGACCGGGATCGAGATAGAGAGATGACTGGAAATATGCCTAACCGACTGGCCAACGAAACTAGCCCTTACCTGCTCCAGCACGCCGATAATCCGGTGGACTGGTATCCGTGGGGAGATGAGGCGTTGGAACGTGCCAAGGCCGAAGACAAGCCGATTCTCCTGAGCATCGGCTACTCGGCATGCCACTGGTGCCACGTCATGGCGCACGAGTCCTTCGAGAACGAACCGATCGCCCGGATCATGAACTCGGCATTCATCTGCATCAAAGTGGACCGAGAAGAACGGCCCGACGTGGACGGAATTTACATGGCGGCAGTTCAAACCCTCACCGGGTCTGGCGGATGGCCTCTCACGGTGTTCCTGACACCGGACGGAAAGCCTTTCTACGGCGGCACTTACTTCCCCCCGGAAGATCGTGGCCATATGCCGGGGTTTCCGAGGGTTCTAGATTCTATGGCCACCGCGTACGCCGACAAGAAGGGTGATGTCCTCCAGGCGACCAGCGAGATCACAGGTCGATTGGCCCAGATGTCGTCGCCACAATCGTCGACTGAACCTTTGGACGACGATCTGATGCTGACGGCCTTCAACACCATTGCGCGGGGGTTTGACTGGGAGAACGGTGGTTTCGGTCAACAACCCAAGTTCCCCCAGCCGCTTGTCCTCGACGTAATACTCCGCCGGTGGGCACACACCGACGCATCCTCCGTCCTTGAGATGGTGGAACTTTCGCTTGACAAGATGGCTCACGGCGGCATGTATGACCAGATCGGCGGCGGGTTTGCCAGATACTCCACAGACGCGAAATGGCTTGTTCCACATTTCGAAAAGATGCTCTACGACAACGCACTACTCGTCAGCCTTTACTCGCACGCATTCCAGGTGACCGGCAAGTCGCTTTACAAGCAGGTGGTCGAGGAGACTCTCAACTTCGTGGACCGGGAGATGTCGCACGTCTCGGGCGGTTTTTATTCTGCGTATGACGCTGATTCCGAGGGCGTCGAGGGTAAGTTCTATGTGTGGACTGCGGAACAGATCAACAACGTTCTGGGCGAGCCCGATGGACGTGTCGTCCGCGCTTATTACGGTGTCGAAGAAGGCGGCAACTTTGAGGGCGACAGTATCCTCTGGGTGCCACGTAACGTCGATGAGGTCGCTGGTGAACTAGAGATGTCCGAGGAAGAAGTGTTGGCGGTCGTTGAACGCTCACGTTCGAAGTTGTACGACGAGCGCGCAACCCGGGTGCCACCCGGACTCGATGACAAGATTCTCGTCTCGTGGAACGCAATGATGCTGACGGCGTTCGCCGAGGCGGGAGCAGCGTTCGATCGACCTGAGTGGATCGCACGGGCACGGAACAACGCCGCGTTCCTGCTCGATAACCTGTTCGACGGTACCCGGCTGCTCCGGACCTGGAAGGCCGGTTCTGACTCCATGAAAGGCTCCGCCAAGATACCAGGCTATCTTGAGGACTACGCATCACTTGGTAACGCCCTGATTACGCTCTATGAGTCCACATTCGAGCAGCGCTGGCTCGATGAATCACGTCAGCTAACTGATCGAATGATCGACCTGTTCTGGGACGAGAGCTCTGACGTGTTCTACGACACCGGTACCGACGCATCGGACCTTTTCACTCGGCCCCGAGATGTGTTCGACAACGCTATACCCTGCGGGGGGTCCTCCGCAGCGAACCTCCTCCTAAGACTCGCTACCCATACGGGTGACATGTCATACAGAACAGCCGCCGAAAACACATTACGATCCGTTCGTGAGTACATTGAGAAAATCGGGTCAGGGTTTGGCGGATGGCTGTCGGCGCTCGACTACTACCTTTCGTCACCAAAAGAGATCGTGGTGATAGGTGATAGCCAAGATGCCGCCACAAAAGCGCTACTCAGAGAAGTGCACAACCGCTACATCCCGAACCGGGTAGTCACCGGCGCAGATGCTCCAGTAACGCCCGCTCCAACGCCGCTTTTGGAAGCACGAGTACTCGTAAACAATGCCCCAACAGCCTACGTCTGCGAAAACTACGCCTGCAAGTTACCAGTAACAGATCCGTCCGCCCTGGCAAGCCAGCTAAACGCGTAGAGACGACGCTTAACTTGTGTTCGTCTCTTCTCTCACAAGATCATGTACCCAC
>JAAZYK010000162.1 GCA_014239685.1 Dehalococcoidia bacterium
ATCTGAGTGAATTGTGAGCCTAAATACTGATTCAAGCCGGGCTCACTTGTCCTGTGTCATTCCCCATCCATATGCCTCGACCCGCGTCCCGGGCGGCGTCTTCGGCAGATAACAAAAGCGAGTTGTGCCGATTGTTATTGGGGTGGGGTTGGTAACGGGCCAAACCACCAGCGAGCAGGACTGCATTCACCATCTCGTTGTTCACATACACGTAGCGAAGTAAGCGGCCTTCTCTATCCCGATTATCCCCATCGCGTTCTAGGATGACGATCTGATCTTCAACCCAGCTCCGATTCGCGAAGCTCGCGGTCCGGTTGAACGACTCCCCCGGCACTCCTACAGAGACGCCGATGTAACGCACCGTTTCGGTCTCACCATCAATAACGACCACGATCGTGTTGCCATCAAGTACTTCGAGAACGCGCACCGAACGAAAGGTGTTCTCTAAGTCGCTGTCGCCTCCCCCCGAAAAGGCCAATGGACCGACAAGCGGGATCAACAGTCCGAGTGCAGCGAAAATCAGTAGCACTGCACCGGCGCTCTTCAACCACTGAAGACCATCTCGTTGATCACCAAGATCAGGTGTTTCGTTTTCAGAAAGTGCTATGTCGTATGCGGACGGGCCGGGGTATTCAAACTCCGGGATTTCCGCTTCGGGTTTCGGATCGAGATGATTGGGCGCGAAATCATCTTCGAACTCAGGTTCGAATTCATCGGTATCGTGATCATCTGTGCCGTCGTGTCTGTAAACCATATGCGACGGCGGAGCAGTTCCAATATAGGAACACGCCGCCGCCACTCATTCTGTATGTGATTGCCCATATATGAAAGGCGCACGCACTTAGGTTGGGTATATATCTATGCCACGCGACCACGCGCGGATTCGGACACAAATAGGGAATTATGCCGCATTGCCCATGGGTTGTTGTGGAAGCGTGAGGCCCGTTGTCATACTCCCCGACGATGTCCCAAACACCGAATTGTCACCACAAGCATGGCCGAAGATCTTTTACCAACTGAGCCTCCTGTGGATTGAATGTGTGCAGGCGGGAAACCGTTGTCCCGACTCAACCCGCTCGCGATGCAAGAAGTAGGAAGCGGGTATTCTGATTTGTATGACAGATGCACTCGGCATTCCGGACCAGATCGACGGAGGCACCGTCTGCCTGAGACCAATCACTCTCCGCGACCGTCCGTTGATTTACCGCTGGCTGAACAATCCGGTAGTCATGGCGTTTTGGGAAGGTACAGACCGGCCACTCTCCAAAGTGAAATCCGAGGGCTGGGTCAAACGATTTGTTAGCGACGACGCGTCTCTAGAGTGCCTAATCATCGAAACTGTAGGGCGCCCGATTGGGTTTATTGAGCTATCTCTATATCCCAAAAGCGAGGGCTACGGGCATCTAGTTGAGATCGACATATGCATCGGCGAGACCTCCGATTGGGAGCGAGGTTATGGAAGCGCCGCGCTATCGGCATTGCTCCACTGGTTGTTCACATCCACGAACACACACCGCGCCTTCCTGCAACCCCTCGCCGCAAACGAGCGCGCAGTTCACGTTTACGAGAAGGTAGGGTTCTACAAAGAAGGCGTTCTCAAACAAGCCGAATACCACCACGGCGAATACCAGGACATCGTGATGATGGCCGCGATCCGCAATCAATGGCTGGCGGAGTTTTCCATGAAATTCAAGGATGCTTAAGTGGCCAGGCTTACCTGTATCCACACGTAGCGCGTTGACTGCCTGCGCGACCGGTCGTACCATTTAGTTTCAGATCCACGCTGCGATAGCGTTCGCCTCGATTACCGAGAGTGCCATCGCAGCCGGTGAATCAGCGGACTTTGAGGAAAGTTGCTGCTGTCACTCCCGGCAAGGATCGCCCGGGCCCGGTGACAGTTGCATATACAACGCACCGGAGGATTACCGGGTGGCATACGCCTCTGCTCTACACTGCCGAGAATGCGGCAACGAGTACCCAATTGCACCGATCCACGTCTGTGAATGGTGTTTTGGGCCTCTCGAAATCACTTACGACTACGACGCAATCGGCGACGCAATCAGTCGCGAAAAGATCAAAGACGGTCCGCTCACGATGTGGAGGTATGCAGACCTCCTTCCCGTGAACGGTGAAAACGCTGTCGATATCGGTACCGGCATGACGCCGCTGCTCAAGGCTGACAACCTTGGCCGCGAGCTAGGCATAGACAACCTTTGGATCAAGAACGACGCGGTCAATCCAACGTACTCGTTCAAGGACCGAGTTGTCTCTATTGCGGCGACCAAGGCCCTCGAATTCGGGTTCGACACACTTGCCTGCGCCTCCACCGGTAACCTTGCCGGTGCGGTAGCGGCACACGGCGCAAAAGCCAATATGCGCACGCTCGTCTTCATACCGAGCGACTTGGAGCGCGGAAAAGTCGTCGGAGCGGCCATCTACGGACCGACTGTGGTCGCGGTGGACGGCAACTACGACGACGTGAACCGACTATGTAGTGAACTGGCGGACGCCAACGAAAGTTGGGCATTCGTCAACATCAACATGCGGCCCTACTACTCCGAAGGTTCAAAAACCCTCGGGTACGAGGTTGTTGAACAACTTGGCTGGAACGCTCCGGACCACGCCGTGGTACCGATCGCCTCCGGCTCACTGTTTACCAAGATATGGAAGGGCATGAACGAGTTCGCAAAACTTGGACTGATCGATGACGTGCGCACAAAGATGCACGGAGCGCAGGCCGACGGATGTTCGCCCGTTGCGCAGGCTTTCGCCGACGAACAGCTTCACGTAAAACCGGTTGTGCCTGACACGATCGCCAAGTCGCTCGCAATCGGAAACCCAGCCGACGCCTATTACACCCTCAAGATCGCCCAACAAGCCGAGGGTTCTACCGTCGGCTCTACGCCCGATCCAGCGATCGTAGAAGGCATCCAGATGCTTGCCCAAACCGAAGGAATTTTTACGGAGACCGCCGGAGGCGTCGTTATCTCAAATCTGAAGAAACTGGCCGAGGCTGGCCGATTCCAGAAGGGCGAGTCAGTGGTGGCGTTCATCACCGGTAACGGCCTCAAAACCGTCGAGGCTGTCCAGCATCTAGCGAATCCCGTCAGTATCAATGCGACCGTATCGTCGTTCGAAGAGTCGATAGACGTTGAAGCGACGGTTGGCAGCAAGTCCGCATCGTCTTAGGATTTCCTATCGGGATAAGGCCACCGGTAACTCTCCGGCGGTTCGCCCGATCATGGGAGAGATAGCCACGTGGCAATCCGAAGGGTCAGACTTACTTTCGAGGGCGATCAGATCACGGATCCCGTGATCTATCAAATCGGCAAAGACTTTGAAATCATCACCAACATCCGCCGAGCGGAGGTTCACGCAGATGTCGGATGGGTGATCCTAGAGCTTGACGGGGCGGAGGCAGAGATTGACCTAGCGCTCGCATGGGCCTCCGGAAAAGGCGTCCGTGTCGATCCGCTCTCTGGAAATGTGATCGAAGGTTAAACCCCGGTATCGGCTCACAACGGTTAATATCTCACCGTATTAATCTGCATCAAAGGGTTCACGGTCCTGATCATCTGGGCCAGATAACAAAACCCAATAACACTCGGTGACAGGTCTAGGTATATATCCGGGACCCGGAACCGATAACAGTCCCAGTAACCAACCCAGCAACGATCAAGGGAAATGAATATGGCAGTAATGGTTCGAATTCCGACTCCCCTCCGCCGTTTGACCGGCAACGCAGACCGCGTTGAGGTCGAGGCGGACACGCTCGCGGCCGTCGTCGACGCCCTCGAAACTGTTCACGCCGGGATAAAGGCCCGTATTTGCGGAGAAGACGGCGAAATTCGCCACTTCGTCAATGTCTACGTGAACGGCGAGGATGTGCGGTACCTGGACGGGCTCAACACTCCAACGAAGAGTGGCGACGAGATCAGCATAGTCCCCGCAGTGGCAGGCGGCTGCTAAGTAGAACGCTCGTAGTCTGAACAAAAACAGGGGCGCCTTCGCAGGCGCCCCTGTTTTTGTTCAGCACATTACGAGCGGGAGTCGAG
>JAAZYK010000163.1 GCA_014239685.1 Dehalococcoidia bacterium
GCTCAAGGCCCTTCTTTAAACCTTCTACCAGCCCGTTAAATGGGACTGCTTCCGGTGGCGGGTACGCAACGGCAAAGTCGTACGTAGCGTGGCGCGGGTGAGTGACCGCCGTTTCTTTAGACCGAGTCGAAAATTTGCCTGCGTAACTGAACGTGGTGGTCATCCGGTTAAGTACTCCTGGGACGTATTTGCCCCGGCGTTGTTGTCTCTATGTGTTCTGCAGCGGACCTAGTCTCTAGGAGCAGCGTTGAGCATTCCATTCTCGTCGAGAATTTGCGCCAGAAGTGCCACGCCGTCCCGGTTTTTTTCGGGAGATTCATAGCCGAAGCAAAGACGAGCGTAGTTGTCCCCATCACCGTTTGGGGCGTAAACAGATCCGGCAATATAGCCAACACCGGCATCGAACGCCTTATCTCTCAATGAGGTCATGTCCGTGCCAATCGGCATCTCAAGCCATGTGTAACATCCGCCTTGCGGTTCACTCAACTTGGCACCAGTTCCGCCAAAGTGCTCACCAAAAGACGAAATCATTGCGTTACGTTTCTCAAGCAATGCAGCGTTCTGGTTGTCCTTGTGCTCCTGCATGTGTTCCTTCAAGAAACCTTCCACCGCCAGCGACGTGAAGTGGTTGGCCGTACTTGAGCTGCGGAATCCGATCGCCCGCTCACGAACCTCTTTGCTGGCGACGAAGTACCCGAGACGAAGGCCGGGGAGAAGCAATTTGGAGTATGAAGCAACGTGCGAAACCATACCGGAGTCGTCTAGTGCACGGAACGATTCCTGTGCCTCACCAAAGAAGCGTAGATCCACGTAACAGTCGTCTTCCAGGATCGGTATTCCGTGCTTGTGACAGATGTCGACAATTTGCTTACGCCGAGATGTTGGAAGGGTTGTACCGGTCGGATTCTGATGCTCCGGGATCGTATAGAGCATCCGAGGTTTGTTACCTGCAGCGGTCAAGCTGCTAAACAGCTCGTCCAACGCTTCCGGAATAAGGCCATCATCGTCCATAGGGGAACCCACGACGTTACAACCTGCAGCCCGAAGTTGTCCTAACGTACCGTTGTAAACAAATCGCTCGGTGACAACGGTACTACCCGGGTCCGTCAGTGCGTTGATCAGACCGTAGTTCGCCTCACCAGAGCCGGCGCAGATAAAAATATCTTCGGGGTCGACCTTGAATCCCCGGTCAGCTTCGAGCTTTTTGGCAGTGAATTCCCGGAGAGCCAGATTCCCGTTGGAGTCAGGGTAGTAGACGAGGTCGTGACCCTCCCGCTCAAGACCGGCGATCAATCCCTCTACTAGTTCGTTTAGCGGTGCCGTCTCGGGGGGAGGATACGCGGTACCAAAATCGTACTTCGCGTGCGTGGGATGTATGACTTCCGTGTCAACGGAGTCCTTGGAGAATCGACCTGCATAGCTAAACGTGGATGTCATTCCGTGGCGGTCCTTAGATTCCTGTGGGTGGGTTTCTTCGGGCTAATTCAAGGTTCCTAGGTCCAATTAGAAGAGCGTTCACGCGCGCGATTCACTGTCATAGGTGGCTTCGGCGGCCTAGTGTACCCCTACTCAGCAATTTCGATTCGAATCCGCTTGTTGATCCGGCCTTTACTCTGATGGCCCACGATTCTGATTTTGCCCACCTCTGCAGTGGACGCGACGTGCGTTCCACCGTCCGCCTGCAAGTCCAAACCCTTGATATTAATGGTCCGAACCTCTTCTATTCCTTCAGGCAATAAGTTGATCTTGGTGCGGATCAGATCGGGTATAGCAAACGCTTCAGCTCGAGGAAGGATATTGACCTCTATAGGCCGGTCTTCGGCGACTTCTATATTTATCGCAGACTCGATTTCTTCAGTTAACTCGGAGCTCATGTTTTCAAACTCGAAGTCCATACGGCCTGCGAGCGGAGTCATGTTTCCTCCGGTCACCTGTGCTCCGTAATCGCGCCACACAACACCACACAGGATATGCAATGCCGTGTGTGTGCGCATTAACTTATGCCGAAGTTCCCAGTCGATCTCGCATCTAACTGAGTCACCGACCGATAGTCCCGCCTCCGGGACAGTGTGGACAATCATCCCGCCTCGTCCAGACATGTTGGTGACCTCTAACTCGGGCCCGTCGGCCTTCACTATCAACCCGACGTCATTCGGTTGCCCTCCACCTCCCGGGTAAAACACAGTTCGGTCCAGTATTACCCCGGATTCGGTTACCTCTAGGACCGTCGCCTCGCATTGACGCATATAGGCATCGGTGTTGTAAATTTTTTCGGTCACGTTGCCTCCGGACCTGACTGCCTTATCCGAACCAGTCGCGGATAAATCATAGTCGCAGTGTTCGGAAGTCGTATCCATTCTCCTAGTAAATCAGACATATACTCCGCAACCCGCGGAGGAAGGCAATCCCCGTAACGGAGTGGAATCCTAAGACATCCCCTTGAACAACGGAGTTCTCTATGAGAGGCGCACGTTTCCTAGGCGACCGAAAAGCAGAGGTCACCGATTTCCCGGACGTAGAACCTGGATCACACGAGGTGCTCATCAAAGTCCGGGCCTCCGGAATGTGTGGCAGTGACCTCCACACGTACCGGGCGTCCAGTTCGGAGGTGAACACGGATCACCGGCCGGGTCACGAACCTTGCGGTGAAGTCGTAGCGCTAGGGCCGGGAGTCACATCAGCCCGGATCGGAGATCGGGCGATGATCCACCACTACCTCGGTTGCGGCACCTGCAGGTTTTGCCGTGAGGGGTACCATCAGCTCTGCTCCCAACCTGGTCCGTACACCAAGTATTACGGTGGATCGGCACACGGCGGCCATGGGGAGCACATGGTTGTCCATGAATCGACCCTGGTTCCTATGCCGGACAAGATCGACTACGAGGTGGGATCGATGATCGCCTGTGGAACCAGCACCGCGTGGCTTGCCTTGGAAAAACTCCAGATTTCCAGTCGCGACGTTCTTGCCATTTTCGGACAGGGTCCCGTCGGTGTGGCTGGGACCATGCTAGCCGCAGAGATGGGTGCACGCGTCATAGCCGTGGACCTGTCAGATCAACGACTCAAATTAGCTAAAGAGGCTGGTGCATGGGAAACAGTGAACGCCTCCAACGTGGACTCAGTCGAGGCAATCCGTGAATTAACGCATGGCGATGGCGTACACGCTTCGATGGAGGCAGTCGGCGGGGGACCGACACGAAAGCAGGCCGCTCAAGCGTGCCGTGTGTTCGGACGTACAGCGCTTGTCGGAGAACGCGGGGACGCAACGTACGATGCGACCCCAGACATCATCCATCGCCACCTGACGATGTACGGATCGTGGACGGTCAGCAAATTCGGCATGGAAGACTGCGCAAACTTCATCGCAGAGCACAACATTCCCATGGCCTCACTCATAGAGCGACGTGTGAATATCGAAGATACCGTCGAGGCATACGAGTATTTCGACAAACAAACTAGCGGCAAGATGATCATCACCTTCGACTAGTCGAATTGCGTTGCCCCATCCTGGCCGGTCGTGGGGACTAGGTGTGCACTACAACTCGGACCCGGTCCCAAAGGCTGCCGAAATAATCTAGTGAATACCGGCTGACGCCGATACCGTTCTAATTACCGGGCTGCACCAGTTCAATCACAACCTGGTCCGGCCCTTCGATATAGGCAATCTTTGACCCAGACCCAACGTCAGTGATCGGCATCACAACACGTACACCGACATTCTCGAAATGAGCGATGTCGGCCACTATGTCGTTCGTCTCAAAGCCGTAGTGCTCAAGTCCCAGACGGTTGATCTCAGGGACAGCCTTTTCCTGGGACTCACCGGCGCGCTGAGACGAAATGTTCAGCCGGACCGGGTTACCCGTGTCCATGGTGATAGTGATCGTCCCTGGCATCACCTCACGCGACCCGATCAGCTTCGGAGTATCCGAGTTTGTCCAACTGCACGATTTGATCAAGATCGGATTTGAGCGTGGACGTCAAGTTTGAGCCCGCCGGGTGGAGTGGCATTGTGA
>JAAZYK010000164.1 GCA_014239685.1 Dehalococcoidia bacterium
ATACGACTTCGTTCCCTGTGGTCGACCGGTTCCCGTTCCCGTCGGCGGCACTGTCGCCCGTATATCACTTTCCTTGTGGAACCAACCCCAGATCAAGGCTCTGATCCACGAAGGCAATTACGACGTCGTGCACATCCACGAGCCTTTCGCCCCGTTTCCTCCAAACCTGGGAGCGCGCACTTCGTCCGCACTTACAATCGGTACTTTCCACGCCTTCCGGGAAAGTGGACTCCTCTATCAAATGTCAAAGTACATGTTGCGCGCAAACCCCCGGCAACTAAATGGCAGAATTGCCGTGTCAAACTCGGCCCGCAAGTACGTAAACAGGTTCTACCCGGGCGATTACGAGATCATCCCAAACGGTATCGAGTTCGACCGCTTCGCAAACCCGGCGTCGCCGATAGAAGAGTTCGCCGACGGCCGTATTAACCTTTTGTTCGTAGGACGCATGGAAAAGCGCAAGGGGTTGCGGTATCTGTTAAGCGCGTACGCCGATCTCAAGTGGGAATATCCGGAGTTGCGACTGATCGTCGTCGGGCCCGGCGAACCAGACGATGAATCTCAGCGCGTGATGGGCGAGCGTAACCTGACGGACGTGGTATTCACGGGCCGCGTTTCTAACGAGGCGCTTCCGGCGTACTATCAGGCGGCAGATATCTTCTGCAGCCCTGCGACGGGAGGCGAGAGTTTTGGGATGGTGCTCCTCGAGGCGATGGCGGCCGGAGTTCCAACCGTCGCCACGGACATAAGCGGCTATCGTGAGGTGGTTACTCACGGAGTGGACGGACTTCTTTCCACCCCGAGCGATCCTATGCTTTTCGCCAGCGCGATCCGCACCTTGATCGAAGACCCACATCTCCGTACAAAGATGGGCGCCGCCGGCCAGATCAAGGCACACGGGTACCGGTGGTCTGAAGTAGCAACGAGGGTGCTCGATTTCTATAAACAGACAGCTGCCAGAACCGAGCTTCCCAGTATCGTCTAGATACGTGAAACAACCGATCTCCAAGATATCCTGTACAACTCCGAGTTTTTTAAAGAAAGGCCTCAAAAACGCGTGCCCAGCCTCCAGACCGCCCGTTACGCGCTTCGCGGAAAGATCGCCAGATGGTTTGAGGAGCCGGCTTCGGCCGTCCTGGACAAACTCGGATTCACGCCGAACCTAGCGACGCTGACAGGCACCGCTATTTCGGTCGGAGCCGGTGTGGCGGCAGCAGACGGCCGATTTGTACTAGCGGGAGTGCTTGTATTAGTCGGCGCCACCTTTGACATGCTGGACGGTGGAATCGCCCGACGTACAGGTCAGGTGTCAGACCGAGGCGCGCTGTTGGACTCGGTGATGGACCGGGTGTCTGAAGGTGCGCTTTTACTTGGCCTGCTGATCTTCTATACGCGTAGCGCCACCTTTGATCAGACGCTGATCATCCTCGCCTTTATCGCCTTTTCGGGATCGATGATGGTGAGTTACGTGCGTGCGCGTGCTGAAGGGCTCGGCATGAAAGGAACGGCGGGGTTCGCTACCAGACCAGAGCGTGTTGTGGTGATCACCGTGACCCTGTTGATCAACCAACCAGACTGGGGATTGTGGATCCTGGCTGTAGCAACCCCGCTCAGCGCGCTTTACCGTTTCTGGGCAGAGTGGCGCAGCGCCGATGACGCCCCAAGTGGATCCAAATAGCCAGGACCAGTCATTCAATACCGAACCAATGTCAGCCATTCCGACGTATCACGTTTCGCACATGAGTAGATTGACAAACAAAACACCGAACGAGAATCAGAGCGAACGGTTTCGGACTCGGCGTCCGATTGCTCGATGGACCTCGCTGGTCGTTGCCATCACTGCGTTTACCGTCATCGCCCTTCTCTCAAGCTCCAACGACATCGCACGCGCCCAATCGTCAGCCGTCGAGATCCTGAACTACTCCGCAGTGAGCAAGCTACCGGATGGTATCGAGTTCACGGCGAGCGTCATCGGTGACGTAGAAGAGATCACGGTACGTTTTTCTATTCTGGGCCGTCGTGCCACTCAGTACGACTATTTGGATTTTGGCGAACCCGCCTCTTTCACGACCAGCGCGCCCGCAATCGGGACGCTGTTCTACCGAACCGACACGCTTGCCCGTTATTTACCGCCGGGCGTAACCATGGAGTACCAGATCCAGGTATTGGATTCCAGCGGAAATCTCCACGAGTCCGAGCAGACCCAGATAGTCCTGACAGATTCCCGATTTGACTGGGAGACGGTGACAGAAGGTGGCATTACGGTGTACTTCCACGGCCCGGTTATCACCCGTGCGAACTCTTTGCTGGACGCATCACTTCAGACGATTCAGAACATGGCTCCGGTGCTTGGTATTCCAACAGAAGGAGCACCAATTAACGTGACGATGTACAACAACATCGCAGAAATGACGGACGCCACGGCCGCACGCAGCGGAGCTATCTCACGCGAGTTAATCACCGAGGGACAGGCTTTCTCTCCGGAAAACACCGTCCTCGTTCAGGGAGGTAGCTCACGCGCCACCGGAACAATGTCGCACGAGTTGACGCACGTACTGCTGAGCAGGGCCGTATCGGGCGCTCGCGGGGCTATGCCGGCATGGCTCAACGAGGGTCTCGCTGAGTACGGGAATATCGACCCCGGAGTCGCTTACGACCGTTACCTGGAGTGGGGCATCGACACGAATAAGATTGCTCCACTGACATCGCTAGGCACCTTCCCAGGCGATCCTGATCTCGTGATCGTCAGTTACGGACAGGGGCGATCCGTCGCCAGATTTATGGTCGAGGATTTTGGGCCAGGAATGATGGCAGCGTTGCTAAAAGAGTTCGATTCCAGCAGGCGGCTCGACGAAGCGATGTTGTCGGTATACGGAGTGGACCGCCGCGGTATGGACGAAATGTGGCGAGAAACCGTCGGAGCGTTTCCGCTTGTTGACGAGGTGGAAGTCATAGCGCCGACAGCCCGACCACTTCCGACCTTTGTTCCCTACACACTAGACAGCCTGGGGGCGGCCCCGACATCGACTCCCAAGGCGGCGTCAGAAGCATCGGTTCAATCGGAATTGACCATAGCGCCGGGCGAAGAAGGCGAATCCAGCGGAGGATGTTTCGCAAACCCGGGTGGGCCTATCGATGGCGGCATGGCACTGATTATCGTGGCCGTTGGTTCTGCGGCGGCGTTCCGCACCGTAAGGGGAACCCGGGGAACGTAAAACTGGCCCTTGTGCTCTTCCTGAATCGGCGCTTGCGCGTCCCGGGTCAAGACAATAATTCTTGATCGAGATTTCGGTAAATGTAACCGTGCCGTCACGCCCGCGTAACATTTCCGAAACATAACGACCATAACGTGACGCTCCATCGCACGTGTGCCTCATCCGGTGCGCGACTGTTAATGATCCCAGGAGGTAACGTCCCTTATGGACTCCGGAAATATTGCATGGATGCTGATGGCATCCGCCCTGGTGTTATTCATGACACCGGGACTCGCGTTCTTCTACGGCGGGCTTGTCCGCGGAAAGAATGCGATCAACATGATCATGTACAGCTTCACGGCGATGGGTGTCGTCAGCGTTGTATGGCTGCTCTGGGGATACTCCCTTGCCTTTGGAGGCGATGGTGCGTTCATAGGCAACTTTGACTACCTGGGATTCCAAAATGTCGACCCGGATGTTGGGCCTGATGGTGGCTACAACTCCATGACGATCGCTGTCTTCCAGATGATGTTCGCCATCATTACTCCGGCGCTAATCACCGGTGCGATTGCTGAACGATTCAAGTTCAAGACCTATCTAGTCTTTCTCGTCATCTGGATCACGGTCGTCTACGCGCCGATAGCCCACTGGGTGTGGGGTGACGGCGGATGGATCCTCGAGATGGGCGCTGCCGACTTTGCTGGCGGAACGGTTGTCCACATTAACGCCGGTATCGCAGCTGTAGCGGCAGCACTTTTGCTCGGCAAGCGACGTGGGGTTGATAGTGGCGTAGAGCCGCACAACGTGCCCTTCGTAA
>JAAZYK010000165.1 GCA_014239685.1 Dehalococcoidia bacterium
GGAAAGTGCAGTCTTTGCCGACGATCCAGACGGGACAGCATTCTTTGTTGATCGTTACCTGAGTTCAACAACACTTGGTTTGGCTATCAAGGTCGTCGAATCTGACGGGCGCATCGACGGAGTGATGCCCCAAATTCGGGAGGTTCTGCCCGTTCTGGACATGCAATCGCAATTAACCGAATCCAGGATGACCGTAGTCGGATTTGATACATCACGACAGCAGGGGTTCGGCGAGATTCATGATCTCGACGGGCAGATAGTCAAGTTGGATTCACTTTCGGATACCGAAGTATTTTTGAACAGCGCAGCAGCTGAAGAGCTTGATGCAGTAACAGGTGACAGGCTTCAGATTGTGTCGCCCAGTGGACGTCATACCTTCACTACAAAGGCGATCATCCGTAACAACGGGCTGGCAGCGAACGACTATCGGACGATTATGTCGCTATCTGCGATGCAGCAGATTATGGAACGCCCGGGACAGGTCAACCGGATAGATCTATCCGTAACCGGCGGAATAACGAGCGGGGTGGATCTTGCCGGACAAGCGGCGAAGGATCTACGGGTTCAGTTGACTGACCCCTTCGTCGCACAACAGTTATTTGATGTCTTGCGTTCCCCGACCGTGATCCGGACGCTGACCGCCTACGCCAACGATAGCAGCAGCGGAGACCTTTCTCCCGGAGATGCCGCCCAAATACTTTCGATTGTCGACGAACTTATTCCTGGCTACACACATAATGCCCACCATGCTTCTCGCATCGGAGCCATCCTTGCTTCGTTGTCAAACGACGATGCAGCCGAACATTTCATGGCGGCGCTCGGTGAGAAGCTAGTTACGGCATCTTCGATCGCTAATGAGGATGCACCTCCCAGTACGCCTGAACAAGTTTTAGATACCTTTACCAGGCCCAACGACGGGCTGGCAAGCATCAGCCCACTTGTGGATGCGCTCTCTCAACTTAACGCCGGAGACGATATCGCCCGATACATTGAGGCGAACTCGCTCGAAATTCCCACGGCAACGGTATCTCTGCTCAAAATTGCAGAAGAAGCGCTGTCACCTCAGCCATCGTTTACGACATCGCCTGATGCCATTGTGACGGACGATTTCAGGATGCTCGCTGGAGACTCCGAGCTTACGGCGCACATCGTTGCAGCTCTCGACTCGGTTAACAGTTCTGGCCGGCCGGGCCTCGCCCTAGCTGTCACGGCGATGTTTTCTACTCTTCAGATACTGTCCGTCGATGAGTTAAAGGGCGATAGCCTTGAACTGGCGGAATTAGTCGGGAACATCTTTCTGACCTTTTTCACCATCTTTGGTAGCTTTTCGATAATCGTCGGGTTGCTTCTAATCTTCCTGGTGTTCGTAATGCTGGCGGCCGCGAGATCAACCGAGATGGGGATCGCCCGCGCAGTAGGCTCGAAGCGCCGCCATCTCATCCAGATGTTCACTTACGAAGGTTTTGCCTACGCGCTCGGCGCCGCTCTGATCGGCACGGTCCTTGGAATACTTGCGAGTCTTGTCCTTGTAAAGATGTTGGCCGGAGCTATCGGTGACGAAGAAGATACCGCTTTCGCCTTCAAATACTCCTTCACACTTACGTCGGTCGTGGCCGCGTTTTCTGCCGGAATGTTACTCACGCTGATGACAGTGGCTATCTCTGCTTATCGAGTCAGCCGTCTCAACATCGTGGTAGCCATCCGAGATCTTCCTCAGGAGTTCGTAACTTCTGACACACCACCGCTTAAAACACGATTGTTGCAGCTAGCCCAGTCAATTTTAGGTCCGTTATATCAGGCCTTCAGGGCGCTAAGCGCAGGCAGGCGCGGCGAGGGCGCATTCCTTCCACTGATGCTAGTGATCATTCTGCTTATCCCCCCGGTTTGGGGTTTCAGAATTGTGTGGGCCGTATTCAAAGTCTTCCAGCCATATCTTGCTATCGGTTGGCCGCTGATTATCGTCGGTGCGGCAATGGCCGGACTCGGATTGGCGACCAATCTGGCTGCGTTCTGGAGCCTGGGTATCAGCCTGATGTTAGTCGGGATCGGGCTATTTCTTCGCGGAATGCTTCGCCGATCTGGCATCCGGGAGTCTGCCGCTGATCGATCTTCCTACACCTTCATTGGAGCGACCGTTCTCGTGTTCTGGGCATTGCCCTTTGACGCGCTTGAGTTCATCACAGGAACCCTCGATAGCAATTTCGAAATGTTCATCCTCTCCGGAACCTGGATGGTGGCCTCCGCCGTATGGCTTGTGATGTACAACGCCGATCTGATCACGCGTGGGCTAGAGGCTTTGTTTCGTGGCTCACCGCTTATCAAAGCTGTCCTAAAACCCGCGATCGCATATCCGATGACGTCGAAATTCCGTACAGGGCTCACATTGGCGATGTTCTCGTTAGTCATCTTCACGATGATGGTATTCGCCATACTGAACAGCATCGGCAGCGATCTCGACGAAACTCCAGATCGGGTGACCGGCGGTTTCGATATCAGGGCCGAAACCAGCATCAATCTGCCTGTGAAAGATATCGGGGCGGTGATTTCAAATTCAGAGAACCTGAACATATCTGACTTTAACTTGATTGTCGGACACACGGACATCCCTGCCCAGGCGCGCCAAAAAGGGGCCACGGAACAAAGATTCTTAGGGCTCGGCGTCCGTGGAGCAGAACAGCTATACCTGGAAGAGACCCTGCTTGAGATCACCCATTTCGATCCAATTTACCTGCCGACCAGTACTCTTCTAGATAATCCCACCGCCATTTCTGAAGCCATTTGGGATGCGTTGGCGAACGATCCGACACTGGCCGTAGTTAGCGGTGACATGCTGCAGTCGAGCGGTGGGCCTCCCATATTTGGTAAGGCGGAATTCTCCGTGGAGGGGCTGTCCCAAGATGAGATCGGTCCCATCACCGCATTTGAAATAGAGATCCGCCAAGCCCAAGGTAGAGGTGCAGCTTCGACGCGAACAGTGATCGGAGCTATAGATCAGTTTGCCGAAACCTCTGAATCGGACGGCGGACCAATGGCACTCCTAATCACGCGTAATGACCTGTTCACCGAGCTGTCTGGAAATTCATTGCCTTTCACTACGTTCAGGATTCGCCTTGGGGAAGAGGTCGATGCTGGGCGCGTTGCGGCGGCGATGGAAACGGTCTTTCTGGATAACAGTATGAAAGCCATAGATACACTCGATGAGATCAAAACAGGGATCGCGCAAAACAACGCGTTTAACAAGTTGTTCCAAGGTTTCATGGGGCTGGGCCTAGTGGTTGGGGTCGCCTCCCTAGGAGTCCTGTCGTTCAGGGCTGTAGTAGAGCGCAGGCATGCCATCGGTATGATGCGAGCGATTGGTTACAAGAGCCGAATGATCCAGATCCAGTTCCTGTTGGAGTCGATCTTCGTCACAGTGCTTGGGTCAGCTCTTGGTATAGGCCTTGGCGCGCTCATCAGCTGGAACATCATCAATGAGATCAGTAACAGCAGGACCGAAATCACGTTTGACATCCCTTGGCTGACGGTCATGACCATCGTAGGGATCGTTGTTGCAGCGTCATTACTGGCAACCTTCATCCCGGCGCGACAGGCAGCGCACATCCACCCTTCACAAGCGCTCAGATACGAGTAGTTACTAAAGGCCGCCCGGCCTGATGTCCGGCCTCACGATCCCCGTAGACCCCAGCATTCGGCGCGCCTGCGCAAGGCTGTCAGGCGTGTCGATATCAAACAGGCTGCGGCCGTCTGGGTCGAACGATGCAAGTTCGGCGTCTTCCATCACGTGCACGCCCGGATCTCCCGTCGTTATGGCGGAATTCACGAGGTCGTATATTGATCGCCGGCCGGCGTCCAGTGCTGACGAAATCGTCGGCAACCATGCCTCAGGCGAATAAACGGCGTGTAGCGGCTCGAGCCGACCGGCCTTTGAGGGAACGACGGTATCAAATGGGCCTCTGATAGCGACACC
>JAAZYK010000166.1 GCA_014239685.1 Dehalococcoidia bacterium
ACGAAGAACGTGCGCTCGTCCTGAAAACGGTTTCCCAGGCTGCAAAAGGACGCCTGAAAGTGGTCATGAACACCGGCCACGAGGGGACCGGCGTCTCGATCGATTATGCGAAATCAGCGCAGGAACTCGGCGCTAGCGCGTTGATGATCAGACCACCATCGTTCGCACAGCTTTCCGCCTCTGAGGTTACGAAATACTTCGTCGCCATAGCCGAGGCCATCGATATTCCAATCTTTATGCAAGACGTAGTCGGCTCCGAGGTACCCCCGCCGCTCGCGGTCCAGCTCGCAAATGCACATGAGAATCTTTGCTACATCAAAGTCGAAGTTGCGCCGACCGTTCCCAGATTTGCCGACCTCGTGGCACGCACCGGCGCATCCGGGTTAATCCCGTTCGGTGGATCCGGAGGTCAGTTCCTCCTAGAGGAAGCCCGGAGAGGCTCACAGGGATCGATGCCATGGTCGGTTATCCCGGACGTGTACGCCAGGGTTTGGGACGACTTCCAGTCCGGCAACGAAGTGGACGCTGAAATCCAGTACCGCCGTTATGCAGCTTTAAATCGCACAATCGCACAGAGCATGGGGGCTGCGATGTGGGTTAACGACTGGATACTGATACGCCGTGGGGTTTTCCAGGAGACCTCGCAGCCAAGGCAGCCAGCGCCTAGGCCGGATGACCAGACTAGGAAAGAACTCGACGCCATGTTGGAAGAGCTTGATCTGGTCGGGAAATAATCGGTCATATGACCTTCATGTCACCAAGAAATCACGAGGAGCGCAACATTGGTTGATCGCACCATGAATGGGATCTTCCCGATCCTCGCAACGCCCTTCGACGATAAGGGGCAGATAGATTTCGAAGACCTCGAACGCGAAGTCGAGTGGATGATCAACGTGGGAGTCAACGGCGTTGGAATCGCCGTGGCAAGCGAGATATACAAACTCACTGACCCTGAACGGGACGAAGTCCTGTCCTCAATCGTAAAACAGGTCAATGGGCGCGTACCAGTCGTGATGAACACCGGTGCAATGGGCACCGATGTGACGGTTTATTACTCACAGCGGGCGGAGGAACTCGGCGCAAACGCGCTGATGATTCGGCCGCCCAGC
Source organism: Dehalococcoidia bacterium (assembly GCA_014239685.1). GTDB lineage: Bacteria > Chloroflexota > Dehalococcoidia > Lucifugimonadales > Lucifugimonadaceae. The sequence continues at coordinate 1,110 of JAAZYK010000166.1, forward strand.
TTCATCTCCATGCCGGCCGCTGAGGTGATTGAGTTCTTCGCCCGCGTCGGTGCATCGGTCGGAATTCCAATCTTTCAGCAGGATCAGGGGACTGCCCAGGTGAGTCCAGGCATGGCGATCGAGATCGCCAGACGCCACGAAAACCTCTGTTATATCAAGGTCGAGACAGCTCCGACGGTGCCACGAATGGCCGAAGCGGCCGCCCTCCGGGATGCAGCGACAGATGCCGGCGGTGATCTCATTTTGTTTGGTGGCGCGGGCGGCACGTTCCTGTTCGAGGAGTTGCGCCGAGGATCAGTCGGGACCATGCCGGGATCCGTTATACCCGATGTGTTCGTCAACGTGTGGGAACGTTGGCAGGACGGCGACGAAGAAGGCGCAGAGGCGGAGTTCCGGCGTTACAGCGCGTTGATCCGGACGCTGAAACAACCTCAAGGTCTCGACAACTGGATTTATAAAGAAATCCTTGTCCGGCGGGGTGTCTTCAAAACGGCCCATGCTCGTCACCCGGCCGTGAGGCCCGACCGTTTCCAGATTTACGAGCTCGAACAGATGCTGGACGAACTGGAACTCGAAGATCTGGAAGCCTAAAGAGCGCTGCTAGCTTTAGGCATGAAAACCGCAACACGACAATCCGAAACAGTCTCACGCTCCGCCTTCGCCACGGTGACCTGTTTCTGTTGCGGTTCCGATTGGGCCTGTATGCCGGAAGCCGGACTGTGCAAGGCGTTCCATCCAGGTCCCCGTAGCACCCGCAACCGCCCACAACGCCCCGGCAATTCGCCTCAGGCAGGCATCCAATGATTCCGCTCCTCGACGTATGGTCCAGAAGTCCGTTGTCCGATCTTTCGAACGTGGAGATCGTTCTTCTGTCCGTCCTCGCATTCGGCGTGGCCTATGTATCAGGCATGGTCGGAATGGCGTTGGGCGTCGTCCGATTTCCGCTCTTGATCGCGTTCGGTATAAGCGTACCTATAGCCGCCGGCGTGAACCTCGCGGTCAGCGTTGTCACGGCCGTGACGAGCGGGCTGGAACACTGGAAAAACCACCGAATAGCGTTCCGAGTAGTGCTACTGATTGGCGTGCCTTCGTTTATCGGCGCCTTCTTCGGCAGCCTCGCATCGGATTTGATACGTATCTGGATCCTGCTGTCGATTATCACCCTCGTTCTGTTGTGGTCCGGCCTGGTCGCACTTGCCCGTGCTCTACACACCAGAGACTCGGAAGAAGTAAGAGACGAATCCATTCAGCTCCCATTACCGTCGACCCGCCGTTTGTTCCTTGAAATAACGGTCGGTTTTCTCATAGGCGTGCTAGGGGGAGCTGTGGGACTGGTTCTCGGTACCGTACGTATGCCAGCGTTAGTAAACGTTCTGAAACTTCACCCCGCTATCGCGATCGGCACCAACACGATTATCGGTCTGCTTGTCGGTGCATCTGGGTTCGTCGGCAAACTCATCAACGGGGACGTCGATATCCTGCTGATCGCGCTGCTGGGAACCACGGGCATGGTCGGCAGTTACCTGGGCGCTCGACGGACAGGCCAAATGAACACCAACAACCTCCGGCTCGCCATCGGAATAGTGTTGATAATAGTGGCGCCCTTCATGGGCGTGAGAGCAGCAATCGAGTTCCCAAACTAGCTCCAATGTGGTGGTCATTGGGGGCTTCTGGTGATTCAGTTGAGGACGCGGGCCCGTCAGACCATAGATCGTTTTAGGGGCGCGGCAATACGCCCACGAGTGGCGTTTACCACAACGGTATCTACCGTCAAACACACTGCTCTGTCGGTCTGAGTTCGATGTGGAGAATCTCCCGGGGAGCCACCCATCATGGAATTTCGGGTCGGACACTCTTTATTCCGGTGTCCAGGTGGTTCGTCAGGCACATCATGGTGTACGTTTCCTAGTGATCCGCGGGGTTCGCTGCGAATAAATGCCGTGACCCGTTCTCCCACATCCCAGCCCTACACAGTCACCAACTCCACGACCGCCTCAGCTATCTCATCAGGCGCGCCGGGCGACAGGACCCTCATCGTGACCTGACGTGAGGACGCCAGTCCTGTCATAGGCTTGATCGCCGCCGAAACCGATACCGGAACCCCGGGCTCGTCAAACGTCTTGAGCGCCGCGGTTACTTCTTCCTCAACCGCCACGCCGACGATAAGGCCCCCTGTTGTCTGGATGCCCATGAACGGCAGCACTTCATCCGTAGCCAAAGCCTGACCTCGGATGTTCACGCCGACGGCCTGTAACCGCTCGCCGGCGGTTGCGGAAGCTATATGATCGGGCCATTCCACTTTTTCCGCGTTAACAAGAACATCGATCTTGCCGACCTGGCCCTGAATCCACAGAAATACCTGCCTCACCGACGTTCGATCGGTCACATCCATATGCGCCAGCAGACATCCTGAACCGAGGGTCTGGATATTTACGTAGACCGCATGCGCTGCGTCGCGATCCCCCGAGTATGTAATCGCCACGGTCTTCGCACCGGCTCGCGCGAGAGCCTCGGCAATTGCTCGTCCGCGTGCCTGCCCGCCGCCCGTCACAACACACACCTTCTCCGCTATCGGAACGTCGACGTGATAAGTCTCATCCATATCGAACCCGGCCGGGCCATTTTCCTGGGAATCGTTAGTCGGTGTAATCAATAATCGCTCGGCCAGTAATCGGGCCCGCCTGCAGGTCGTAGCACGCCTTGTTGATGTCTTCAAGTTGATATCGTCGCTTCACCAACTCATCTAACTTGAGCTTACCCTTATCATGCCATCTCAGATACATCGAAAGTCCTTGCAAAGGTTGACTTTGGGCCGCTGGCAGACGCTTAAGCAGAGCGCGAATCGGTTGAG
>JAAZYK010000167.1 GCA_014239685.1 Dehalococcoidia bacterium
GCTGGATCATCACCCGTAACTCGCCCGTGGGGTGGGTGATCGGGCTAGTTCTGCTACCGTTTATCGTGGTCGGGTTCGGGCAGGATCAGGAATACGTCATATACGCCACGTTGTTCGCCGTGATATCCGCGGTCAAACGGCTAGCATCTAATCCAGGTGATCGACGAGCGTCGCTTGAAATATCACCTACACAACCCGGGGAGAAACCGGAAACGGCGAGCCGACTTCAGATTTACTGGAACCGACTCATCTACGATAGAGACATAAAAGACCGAGAATCCTGGCTGAGAGGAGACCCCGGCAGGTAGCGCTTTGTATGAAACGTATTAGGGTGACCTGCCGTTCCGATGGCTGAACAACAAGTACTTTATTGTCCGCGAGATCCCCAGACAGAAACAAACCTGCGCTGCGGGCGATGCGATGAACTACTCTGTCCGAACTGTCTGATTCAGACAGACGTTGGCTCACGTTGTTCTGACTGTGCGCAGGTACGAACATTGCCGATGTTCGAGGCGGATACGGGTGAGCTTGGGAAAGCGGCTGCAGCCGGTTTCGGAACCGCCATCGGCCTCTCGTTTCTCGCCGGGTTTATCGTTGTGCTATTCGGAATTCCATTTTTTGGAATCATCATCGTCGGGGCCATCGGCTGGGCGGTAGGAGAAGTTGTATACCGGGCTAGCGGACATAAACAGAGCCGGTACCTGCAGTGGATAGCAGGCCTCTCAGTTCTTTCATCCTTCCTGGTAGTGACAATCTTTGGCGACTTCACATCGATCCTCGGCCTAATCATCGGCACCTACTACGCCATTCAACGCGTGAAGCCACCGCGCGGGATTCAATAGTTGTAGTCGAGAGGAATAACTGGAGATTCAGTCTGGCAATTAATCAGACTTATCCGCCGCCAGCCATCAGTTTTAGCCAGAATCCATAGGGGCTTAAACTCAAATCCGACATCCGCCTGCGCTCTACGTCCGTCCACGCGCGGGAGATCTGAATATCAAGCCTGCTCGCAATCTGGCGGGAACCTATCTCGGAACAGGTCGAGCCAGTTGTTCATCTGGCCTTCTTTGGTGGTCACGATCCGATTTTCGGACAGCAACCTGTTCCGTCCCTATGTAATGGAGTCTGGTAACAGGGCGCTAGCGCACCGCGCCCGCTTTACGCCTGTACCGGGTTAATTACTGTGATGTCCCGACGAGCCAAATGGCCTCGGACATGGTCCACACCGGCAAGCCACTTATCTGACCCGTAAAACGCGGATTCCTTTTTCTCGAGATCCGCCTGATCCTCAAAGGATCGGACCCAGATAAAGCGTTCGTTCTCGGCGTCGACCCAGGTGCCGTCTACCTTTATCCCGTGCTCGGCCAGTTGGGGTCTGAGGTCTTCGTTGAATACCTTGAGCCAGGAATCCATCTGGCCTTTGTTGATCGTGTAAATACGGAGCTGTGAGATCAAAGTGCGGTTCCCCATAGATCGTCATGTGTGATGAGAAATTTCGTTATTGCCTAGCATAGTCGGTATTGCCTGGCATAACGGGTAACTTGGCCAGATGCCGTGTATGTAGCGCAGCATATTGGTCGCTACTGGCATCGTCCAGCGCGTCGATTCACGTGCCGCCCAGAAACCGAACTATTTGATGGCTGATTAGTGGGTCACAGTGGCCGGCGCAAAAACGGCTATATGAAGCCAGGCCATCTATTCGACCAAAATCGAGCGGTCTGTTGAGCCCTAACGGCCTTCCAGCATGCTCATTACTGCGCGGCGACCTTTTCCGGACGAGATCTTCTTCATCATCTTCTGCATCTGCCGGAACTGACTGAGTAACTGATTCAGGTCTGTTGCAGTCGTGCCTGAGCCATCGGCAATACGCTTTCGACGGGAACCGTTTATTAGCTTGGGATTAGCCCGCTCGCCTGGAGTCATAGAACGGATCATCGCCTCAACGCGTGTGATCCGGCTCTCGTCCATGTCCTTCGGGTCCATACGGCCCTTGAGGGATCCCATACCGGGAATCATGCCGATCATGTTCGCCATGCCGCCCATCTTTTTGAACGCCTGTAGCTGCTGCAACATGTCGTCCATATCGAACGACTGCGTCCGCAACTTCTGTTCAAGAGCCATGGCCTGGTCAGTGTCGAACTGCTCCTCGGCCTTTTCGATAAGCGTCTGGACGTCACCCATGCCCAGGATACGGGATGCCATCCGGTCTGGGTGATACCGCTCAAGACCGTCCGGGCGCTCGCTGACACCTATGAACTTGATTGGTACACCAGTGACAGAGCGCATGGACAGCGCCGCACCGCCGCGCGCATCGCCGTCCATCTTGGTCATGATGATACCGGTTAGCCCGATCCGCTCCTGGAACTCCGTCCCGGATCGCACTGCGTCCTGCCCTGTCATTGCGTCAACGACCAGCAGGCTCTCCACCGGGTTCACCGCGTCCCGTATCTCCTCCAACTCCTGCATCAATTCGTCGTCTATGGCAATACGCCCACTGGTGTCCAAGATCAGGTAGTGAGTGTTGCTACGCTGAGCTTCTTTCACCGCATTTTGCGCGACCTTGAGGGGAGTCGATTTCTGAGGATCTTCCCTGTATACATGAACCCCGAGGTCGTTGCCGAGTTGTACGAGTTGTTCGATCGCCGCTGGCCGGCGCAGGTCACATGCCGCGATGGCAACCGTTTCATCCTGTTCCCGAAGCAAGCGAGCCAGTTTGGAGGCAGAGGTCGTCTTGCCCACTCCCTGGAGTCCGACAAGCATGATGATCGTCGGTGGAGCTTCGCCTCTGGTTAGGCCCTCGGCCTCACCGCCGAGAATCTTCACCAACTCTTCGTTGACGATCCGTACCACAGACTGCCCAGGCGTTAGCGAGGCAAAAATATTTTCATCAGAGGCCCGGTCTTTGACGGCGCGGACAAAGGAACGGGTGACCTTGAAGTCAACGTCTGCTTCGAGAAGCGCCAGACGAACCTCGCGCAAGGCCTCATCGATGTCCTTCTCGGATAGCCTCCCTTTGCCGGTCATCTTGGCAAAGGCACCGTTGAGTTTGTCTGATAGTGACTCGAACAAGTTCAGATCTGCCTTAGTGCGATGAGAGGATGATGGCGTCGGCGAACCGGTTCGCCGGCCATTCCAGATAACACAGGAAACAATTGTAGCAACGGGGCCCCAACGGCACTCCCTTTTCCTGTGACCAATACCTGAGAGTACCCAAGAAGTTTCACACTATCATCCGGGGAAGCACTGTTATTGACGGTGATGGCTACCCAGAGCGTCGCTCCGATATTGGTATCACAATCGGACGCATTACGGCTATCGCAGACCTGTCGAACACCATACACATCACGCCCACGGTGATCGAGGCGCATGGACACCTCGCATCCTCGTGCTTCCGTTACCTACTTGCCGAGATCGCCGAGGTTGCCCGGGACAACAACTCCGCCAGTGACCACCATCTGCATTGCTTCGGTGGACGACATATCAAGTATCCGGATGTCCCTCATAGGCACTACCAGCAGAAATCCGGAACTAGGGATCGGTGTGGTCGGGATGTACACAATTCCATACTCAGCATTTTGATCGTTCGTAAACTCCCTTGTTAGGAAACCGATCGCCAAACTGGCCTCCGTGGGGAACGGGACGCTGACCACGGTGTCGAAGCTTGATTCCTGCCCGCCTGAGGCAGACATAGCGACCTGTTTCGCCGTCACATAAACCCGCCCAACAAACGGGAATTTGACGATCCCTCGCTCTATCCAGCGGCCGAGGACTTCAGCAACCCGGTGGCTGAGAAGACCGATTACGAAGACGATACCGATAAGAATTACAAGGCCGAGGCCGGGGATGTGTCTTCCTACAAGCGGGTCAACAAGT
>JAAZYK010000168.1 GCA_014239685.1 Dehalococcoidia bacterium
GCTAACGATAGTGGTCGCGTTCCTCGTCAGGCTGACCGATAGCCCTTGAGGTCAGTGTCCGAAGCGTTACCCGCCTTTTATCGCGTCATCGCCCATGCAGCACAGCCCGGATCCTTAGAGTCCGAGAGTCACGGTCAAGTCTTCGAGGACACGATTAACAGTCTCGACATCTTGGGCTTCTGCGTACATCCGTAATAGTGGCTCGGTGCCGGACATACGTACGACGCCCCATCCTCCACCCTCAAGGAAATATTTCACGCCGTCCAGCCGGTCCAATCGTTCGATATCCATGCCGCCAAGAGTTCCGGGTTCAGCCGTTTCGATCAAGTTCTGAAGCGCGGACCGTTGATCCTCCGGAAACTGCACGTCCACCCGCCGGAAGCTGTGGGGTCCGGTGATAGTTAACAGATCTGTTAGCAACTCTGATGGGCGCTTCCTGGAACTGACGATGGCCTCCAGAAATCTCAGCCCACTCAACAAGCCATCCCGCTCCGGGACATGGCCTCTGAATGCGTAGCCGCCGCTTTCCTCGCCCCCGATAATGGCGTTGGTCTCGAGCATCTTCGGACCGACGTACTTGAATCCGACCGCGGTACGCGGTGTGTCGATTCCGTAAATTTCACCAAGTCGGTCGACCATGGAACTCATAGTTATCGTGGAGACGACCGCGCCTTGCTGCGCCCGGCGCTCCAGAAGGTGGTGCGTTAGTAAGGAGAAGCCCTCGAGGGTGGAAATGTAGCGGCCGTTCTCGTCTACAAGTCCCACACGATCGGCGTCGCCATCAAAGGCTATCCCCGCATCTGCCCCATTCTCCCTCACGGCGGTCTGTAACGCCCTGAGGTTGGCCTCGATCGGCTCCGGCTGTACAAAACCTGGGAAAGCGGGATTCGGCTCTCCGTGGAGCTCTATGAGCTCTAGGTTGCCGCCAGACAAAAGTCGCGGAAACAGTCCGCCTCCTGAGCCGTGCATCGATTCGACAACTATCTTCAACCGGGCTTGTTTGATGGGCTCTAGGTCCACGATATGCACGAGTTGCTCTAGGTACAGCGCGGTCGGATCAAACCGTTCAAGCAGACCAGTACGTTGTGCTTCGTCCAGTGAGACGTGTTGTACAACAACCTCGCCGGACTCGATGCGCTCGATCTCCGCCTCAATGCGCGCCACCATATCCGGCGGCGCGCTACCGCCCTGATCTGATTTGACCTTGAATCCGTTATACGAGGCCGCGTTGTGGCTTGCAGTGATCATCACACCGCCACCAGCCTTGTGTTCGATCACCGAGAAGCTCGCAGCTGGCGTTGGCGCCGGTCGTGTCGCCAACACGCATCGTATGCCATTGCCCGCCAGGACCTCCGCCGTTGCGATGGCGAATTTCTCCGAACCAAACCGGGTATCCCACGCGACTATGGCCCCTGCCTTCGCAGTCCCGGACGCTAGCATCTCTGTGGCCACACCCTGCGCCGCTTTCTGGACGTTCGCAAAGGTGAACTGATCAGCGATTATCGCCCGCCAGCCGTCCGTGCCGAACTTGATCTCTGAAGGCATCAGGGTTTCTCGGCCTCCGGGTTGAGGATGTTGATAGATCCAAAAAAGGGGCGTGCCTCCAAAAAGGCACGCCCCATACGTTAGTGCATGTGGGTCTGAACCGTGCGACTAGGCGATTGCGGCCTTTAAGACGTCTACTTTGTCGAGTTGTTCCCAGGGCAGATTTAGATCGTCGCGACCGAAGTGGCCGTACGCCGCTGTTTGCCTAAAGATCGGGCGCCGCAGTTGAAGGGTGTCAATGATCGCCTGTGGTCGCAGATCAAAGTGCTCTTCGATTAGCTCCACGATGCGAGCGTTGTCCACCGTGCCTGTCCCGTAGGTTTCGACCGAGATCGAGATCGGCCGTGCGACGCCGATGGCATACGACACCTGAACCTCAAGTCGGTCCGCAAGTCCGGCGGCGACAAGATTTTTGGCGACCCAGCGGGCTGCATAAGCGGCGGACCGGTCTACCTTCGTTGGGTCTTTGCCGGAGAATGCCCCACCGCCGTGGCGAGCGCTGCCCCCGTAGGTGTCAACGATGATCTTGCGGCCGGTCAGTCCGGCGTCTGCGGCCGGACCGCCGAGGACAAATCGACCTGACGGGTTCACAAAAAATTTCGTGTCGTCATCCAGTAGGTCTGCAGGAATGACGTGATTCGCGAGCAACGTAAGATCGCGATTAATCGTCTCCTGTGACACAGTTGGATCGTGCTGTGTACTCATCAAAACGGTGTGCACGCGCTTCACGGTGTTGTCGGAGTTGTACTCGATCGTCACCTGTGACTTGCCGTCCGGCCGAAGGTATGGGAGGTTCCCGTTCTTCCGTTCAGTGGCCATTTGCCGTGTAATGCGATGTGCAAGAGCAATCGGAAGGGGCATCAGTTCGGGCGTCTCCCGTACCGCGTACCCGATCATCATCCCCTGGTCGCCTGCGCCGACCTCTTTGGCGCCTGCTTCACCTCGCACTTCAAGAGCGGTATCGACACCATCTTTGATGTCAGGCGACTGTTCTTTGATCGATACCATCACGCCGGCAGATTCGGCATCGAACCCTAGGTCGGATGAGGTATATCCGATGTCCCGTATTACTTCCCGGGCGACGGCGGTGATGTCCACATACGCGTTGGTTGTGATTTCACCAAATACAAACATTACGCCGGTTGTGCAGGCCGTTTCGCATGCGACACGCGCATGGGGATCCTGCTCGAAGATGGCGTCCAGTACGCCGTCAGAGACCTGGTCGCAAAGTTTATCCGGATGCCCTTCTGTCACGGACTCGGATGTAACCAGATACGTACTAAAGGCGATTCATATTCCCTTCGCTAATGCCTGGCATTCCGCCTGGCATTCCGGTTGCCACGGGTGCTCCCGATGGCTGTGAGATTTCTCAGAAATCCCGTTTGTTTTGTTTCCGTGTTGCTAGAGTACCGCCTAGTATCCAGCATGATCTCATACACCAGAGACATGCTTACGTTGCCGTAAACGATACCGGGAAACTCTGGCAATGATCCCTGATCTTCGCGAGAAAATACACGGATTTCTGAACTTAAGCCGTACCCATTTCCCAACTGGCTAGATACACGGCCTGTTCTTCCGTTAACGTGTCGATCGGCATGCCGATCGAGTTCAGCTTGATTCGAGCGATCTCGGCGTCAACGTTTTTCGGGAGGGTGTGCACGTCTGGTGCGAGCGTGTCTCCATTGGCGATGATGTACTCAGCGGCCAGTGCTTGGTTGGCAAAGCTCATGTCCATCACGCTTGAGGGGTGTCCCTCGGCTGCGCCGAGGTTGACCAGTCGGCCCTCGGCGAGGAGATTAATCCGGCGTCCGTCTTCGAGCGTGTACTCCTCGACGAAAGTCCGGACCTGTCGCTTCGTTTCGGCCCGTTCCTCAAGCCCGTCGACGTCGATCTCGACGTTGAAGTGGCCAGAGTTGGCGCCAATTGCACCGTCCTTCATAAGGTCAAAGTGACTGCCTGCAATTGCATGCTTCCCACCGGTGACCGTGAGGAAGATATCGCCGATTTTGGCAGCCTCATTCATCGGCATAACTCGGTGACCGTCCATCACAGCCTCTAGCGCCCGTACTGGGTCTACCTCACACACTACGGTGTGAGCGCCCATGCCCTTGGCCCGGTCTGCAAAACCGCGACCACACCAGCCGTAACCGATGGTCACAATAGTTTTACCGGTCAACAAGACGTTGGTCGCCCGCACGATTCCGTCTAAGGTGCTTTGCCCGGTGCCGTAGCGGTTGTCGAACATGTGCTTCGTGTCGGAGTCGTTCACTGCGACAACGGGGAAACGGAGTTTGCCCTCGCTGGCGAGGGCCTT
>JAAZYK010000169.1 GCA_014239685.1 Dehalococcoidia bacterium
GTTTCGGGTTGCGCTGGCAGAACAGTAAAAATTCGAAGGCTGACTCTCTTGGAAGTATTGCCAGGTTGGCCTGAACAAACCCTGGTGCCATGCCAGAAGTCGGTTGTGCAAGCCGATTCTCTCGGAATTCGGCACGGGCCTCATACGAAGTCGCCGGAACCTTTGTAATTGTCATTTTGGCTCCTGTCGGTGTGTCATATCAGTTCTGACATTTGCTGTAAACGCATGTTAGAAGCGCTCCGTTGGCGGGTCAACGAGTCTGCGCGGGTATCAGCGTTTAGCATGTCAGAAAATAAGCGATGTCGTCACACTTCTAATCTGATTCCGTAAGGCTTGAAAATATGAAAGTTCTCCTGACGGGCGGGTCTGGACTTGCCGGAATGGCTATAACAAATGACCTTACGGCGCATGGGCATACAGTTTTACGTGTTGATCGAATTGCGCCGTCAGACGCTCCATATACTCGCGGTCAGGTTGGCGCTTCAACGTTCAAATTCGTGGACACAACTGATCTCGGGCAGGTCATTTCGGCAATGAACGGATGTGACGCGGTCGTTCATATGGCGGCTATTCCCAACCCGCGAATGGCGCCTGAGTCTGAAGTCTTCAGAGTGAACATGTTGTCCAACTGGGCGGTCTTGGAGGCAGCCGAGATACATGGTGTACAGAAGGTAGTTATGGCATCCTCAGTTAATGCCGTGGGGGCAGTTTTTTCAAAAAAAGTTACACCAAGGGCTTACTTCCCTATTGACGAAAACCAGCCCACGTTAGCAGAGGATGCGTACTCGCAAAGCAAGTGGCTTGGTGAAGAGATGGCGCACGCATTTGTCCGTCGTAATCCGGGTAAATTACAGATAGCCTCCATGCGATTTCATGGGCTCCTAACGAAGGCACGACAGCAGGAAATGCGAATAAGGGCTCATGATGGTGCACCAGATGAAAACGCAGCGAAACACTTCTGGGGCTGGGTCGATCTGGATGAGGCTGCGGTCGCGTGCCGTCTCGCTATTGAAACCCACTGGCAAGGCCATGAAGCCTTTTTCATTAACGCACCGGACACAAGCTCAATGGTTCCTACCATGCGACTGATACGTGAGTCGTATCCGGACTCTGAGATTCAAGGTGAAATTAAGGGGTTCGCCTCAGCAATCAGCATAGAGAAAGCGAGACGCCTACTCACTTGGGAACCGACAGTGACGTGGCGTAACTAAGTGCACAAGGCGAGAATTTATATTGCTCGCCTTGTGCATGGGTTGTCTAAAGTGCTAGGGCCGTAGAAAATTCTGGAACACCTTCCCATCGACCTGCGTCAGTTGCCCGCATTACTGCTATCCGCTTGATTACCTCAGGGTTTCCGAGTCCGTGCGGTGGCCGTCCTGTGAGAACGAGCAGTACGTTTTCGGCCTGCTTGCGTCCGCCTTCGACACCGGATGTCGGGGAAGCGCCGGCAATGTGAGGCGTGACGATCAGGTTGTCGATCCCCAGTAACGGGTCCTCGGCATCGATCGGCTCGGTTTCAGTCACGTCTAGGCCCGCTGCCTCGATCTGTCCGCTTTGTAGCGCGATCTGAAGTGCGGCAGGGTCCACGAGGGGTCCACGCGCACAGTTGATCAGGATCGCATTCTTCTTCATCCGGGACAGCGTGTCCGAGTTGATCAGGTGGCGCGTCTCGGCTGTAGATGGAGTATGGATTGTTATGTAGTCGGCCGTCGTTAATAGTTCATCAAGCGATACAAGCTGAACACCATAAAGGTCTGCCGTTGTCTGCGGGACATAAGGATCGTACGAGATGATCCGCTCAGGACCGAACCCACGAATCCGTGACGCAAACGCCCGTCCGATGTTGCCGAGGCCTATGATGCCGACTGTGCTTCCGGCGATCCGGCGCAGGTTTGAACGGAATGCGGCGATGGAGGCCGGGTCGTCGCTCCACTTGCCCGCTTTGACCGCTCCGTCTGTTTCTCGCACCAGTCGCGTCAGAGAAAGCAGCAACGCCATTGCGTGGTCGGCAACCTCAGAGGTGTTAATTCCAGGCGTGTTGCAGGCGAGTATTCCGAGTTCGGTCGCCGCCGGAAGGTCGATCGAGTCGACGCCCACACCGGACCGACTGACAATCTTCAGATTGGGGCACGCCTCCAAGACCTCTCGGTCCGTGAGTGGAAGCGTTCCGATCATTGCACCATCGACATCCCGAAGGATGTCAATGTAATCGGCCTTTGAGGTCGTCGAGTCGACCAGTGTCTGAGAGAATTCGATCCCCGCGGCCTCGAACATGCTGGTATCGGCCATAGGACGTGAGACGTTAACGACTTTGAGGGCCATGTGGAAAGGATCTCCTTAATTCGTGTGTCGGTTGCAGATAAATGTGTGGGCTGTCAAGAAGGCCGAAGTATAGAGCGAACTCTGACAGGGACAAACAACACCGAGCGCATCTCTGGCATGCCTAAGGTTGGCGCGGCGCGAGTCGAGAAGACCAGAACGAGGGATCGCCCGCTCTGGGGAACCCAACTGGATCGATCAAGCCACGTGGTGGATCACCGGCCTCAACGCGTTTCAGATTGTCCGCAACCAGTGTGGCTACGGCTTTCAAGACAACCTTTCGTTCGGTCGCATCTCTCAGTTCTGTGATCACTTTGTCCTGTCCGGATAGCGGCCCCGGCCGACTATCCGGGTATGTCTCCATTACCGCTAGCGCCAATGCGCCAAGCTTCCCGGACGCAAGCGCTTGAGCCACGTCCGATTCGTCTAACGCCTCCGGAAGGCTAGTGTTAACCAGCACGGCGCCGGGTTTCATCAACTTCAACTCGCGATCGCTTATAACGCCGGGTGTGTGTGGTGTGTCGCTCACGTGGACCGACACGACATCGGCGTTCAGGAGCATTCGGTCCAGGCTGTGTCTCCGTGCTCCTACTTCTACTGCGTAGCCCTGTACCACCGTCCGGACGTCGTGATAGACGATTGATGCGCCGGCCTCGGCGAAATGCCGGGCGACCTCGATACCCACGTTGCCTAGTCCGACTATTCCGATGACCAGTTCGCTTATCGGCCGGGCCCGTTGACCGGCGAGCGCCAGTCCCGAATGAATTAGAGACACAGTATGTTCGGCTACAAAGGGGGCGATTACCGGAGCGGCATTGGCGACGATCAATCCACTCGCCTGCAGGGCGTCTGCGGCGAGCGACGATTGCCGACATCCCGTGAACTGAACAAATCGGATTTCGCCGTCTTCTGAAGCCAGTTCATAGGCCGCTTCGGCCCCTGAACCCAACACCAGCGCCTCCGAGCGAGCCACCACCTGGGAGGTGTTGTCAGAAGTGGTCCAGTAGTCCAGCGACGATAGATCAGCGTTTGGTCCGAGCGCGCCTTTAAGTGGCAATGCGAGGTTATCGTCCGGGCCGGGAATGAACAGTGTTTTAAGCGTCAATCTGTTTGCCTGGAGAGTGTGTATTTAGCGTTGTTTATTGCTTGTGATCAGATACGGAATATGGGTCACGTCTTTGATGACGTGAATTTGCTAAGTGTTGTAAGTGTGAGGCTGATCGGCGTGGTAGTGGAGTCTATGTGCGGTCGGGAACGCTGGTCAAATTGCTTGGGTTGGACGAAACGTTACACGCCATGTTGTCCTGACTCTGAAGGCAAAGAGTTGCTCCTGGATTTGATTCCGGAATCTCCAGGGTTTGAGTGCACCACGGTGTTTTGGTTCGATCCGATCCTTCAAGAGCCTCAAGGTCCGTTGTTACCGACTCCGAGAACACTGGATTCCAACATCTCAACTATCCCGCACGCGGATCAGGCAAAGACGGACGCCCCGTAAGCGGAACTCAGCATGTCGTCGTCCGCAAAA
>JAAZYK010000016.1 GCA_014239685.1 Dehalococcoidia bacterium
AACAGGTTCCGTTACTTTTGGTCGTCGCGTGGGTTTCCACGTAAATCGATCAACAACCGCCACCGGAACGATATGTAAGGCTGATGCCAGATAGTACGTTATTCAATCTGTTCGTCAACACCCTTCAGTCGATTAGAGCGCAGTTATGAGGCGATTTCGTTCCCGCAAGACAAACATTTGAATCTGAGAAGATCCGAGCCCGTAATCGGACGCATGGCGGGGGGAGGGATTCATAATGAAATTTATAGTCCCGGCCGTTATGCGTATAGATCCAGTTGACCGCCGCCAAGAATGTAGAGGCCGGCAGGCCCCATGCCATGTTCGGGCAGGAACTCCGCCGCAAATCTGAAGCCTTCAGGTGATTGGTCTTCTGCAAGCAAAACTGCGGCGTCCACGAGATCAGGCATCCTTTCGTCCGCCCACATCTGTTGCTGGGTCGTAGTATCGGATAGCGTCAATCGCACGCTCCACGGGGCGCTAAGTACCTCTGCAGGCTTGACAATGACATCCTCACTCGAGGCCTCCAATGGCGCGGCGCGTTCTATCACTTGTGGCATTGGCTCGTAGTCCGGCCTTGATATTACATGCACGTGTGCGTGGTCCTGGCTCTGGTGAGCGATACGCCCGAAATTAGAGATGGCACGGAACCCTTCAGGTGTGACGTCATCGGGAACGTTATCGATCGTCAGTTCGCGCCCGAGCTCGAGGGCGTATGGGATTAAGGGGATGTATAACTCCCGATCTCCCCATAACTGTTCCTGTGATGGGTGTCCCGACGGAATTACAAGGGCCATCATTCTTAGCCAGGTGAGGCGATTTCGAAAAGCAAGCGGTCCATCGGCATCCATTTCCGAACGGATTTCTGATTCAATTCCGCCTGGAGCCAGGTATTTTGCATGCTCATCTCCGATAGATATTTTGCAGAACACACACCCGTCGCGTAATGGGTATTTGAGTTCCGGCGTGCCTGAACTCAATTAACTTCTACTCCTACCCCTGCCCTGAGTTCCGGGAGAACGTCTTGTACGGGGCCGCGCTGCACCGCGGTTTCTATAGTCCGGGGCCTCTATATACCGCTCGCTAACCATCAGTCCGTCGCGTAGCCGGGACATGATCGAAGTCGAGAATGAGGCTCCTCTCGGGTCTCCGTCGTCCTGATCAGGATCTGTGAGTTTCACCTGGCTAGTAATGACCGTGGGAAGAGCCGAGTTATAGCGGTGGACGATGATCTGATATAGCTTTTCCTCTGCCCATGCCGTCGAACTGTGAGCGCCGAGGTCGTCCAGGATCAGAAGCTCGGAGTTCCTTATCTGCTCAAACAGTTTGTCGTAACTGACGCGGCTGGCCGGATTAAACGCCTGTCTGAAATCGTCCAGTAGATCGGGCACTATCGCGAAGGTTACAGGAAGCCTGAGGGATATTCTTAAACCGGCAATGGCGATTGCAAGGTGTGTTTTGCCTGCGCCGGTCGGCCCGGCAAGGTAGAGCCATCGGTCCGGATGTTGAGCGAAAGCCTTTGCCGTGCTGAGTGCATCTTTTAATACCGCTTGTTGTGTCCGTGTCGCTCCGGCTCCGCCTTTGGGATCGAAAGAATCAAAGGTCATCGATTCAAGCATCCGCGCTGGGATGTTGCTTACGGAAGATTTCTGGCTGCTCGAAGGCGCCGTGATTTCGCGCACGGTTGATAGTTCTGGGTCAAGAAGGCGAGTGCGCATACGGTCGCTGAGTGATCCGCGTTCCATACCGGAAGTCACGACAGTAGGGCGACGAGAGTTGTACCGGCTCGTTAAAATTTGGTCCATCTTTTCCTCGGCCCAGGCCGTCATGTTTCCGGCGCCAAGATCATCGAGTATCAGCAAAGGCGCGTTCATGACCTGCTGGAATAACCCTTCATGTTCTGACCGATCGCCTGTTTCTCCACTCGAAAAATTAGAAGGGCGCAATTGGTCAAGCAGCTGCGGCGCAGATATGAAAAATACGGGCTTTCCATCTTCAACACATCGGTTTGCGACGGCTGCGGCGAGGTGTGTCTTGCCTGAGCCGGACGGACCGAGGATGATCAGCCAGCCCTCTGGGCTTTCCGAATAAGCCCTTGCAGCCTCTAGCGCGGGGCCGTACGTCGCTGGGTCAGCAAAACCTTCGCGCCCCTCTGAGAGGGCGGTGTCGAACCGTAACCGTTCAAGCGGCCCCAGGTTCGCGTATCGTTTCAACCGTTCGCCCTGGCGATCGTTCCAACTTTGTTCTTGGCATTCACATGGCGCCATCTTGCCGAATCCGGGACTGCCCATAGGCTTCCCGACGCGGATCCAGCGTACGTCGTCGCAGATATCGCATAAGGGCTGTCCGTCAGCGGTTGCCTCTGGCGCGCTGGGCAGCGAGGTAACGTTCGAGGTACTCGTCTGAGCGAGTCTGGTCAGGATCCGATCCAGGCTTTCCATCTTGCCTGCCTTCATCCGCCCATCCTCTCAGGACGGCGGCCACATAATTCCAGCTTCTGGCGTTGGCCCGCGCAGCCGTAATTATGGCTTCACGGATCCATTGTTCCGGGTAAATGTCCAGAGCGTCACGCAACGTGTCGGACACTGCCGGCGTCAACGTTCCGATGTTGTGCTCGTAATCAGCGAACACGGACGGCTGTGAGCCTGCATCCGCGGGCGCAGGGTACGTCTCACCGGTGCCCGAGGGAGCATTCCTGTTCCACTCCGGAAACGACGATTCAACGGCCCTTACGACGGCGTCCGAATTCAGAAAAAAGAGCGTCTCGCCGGCGTCACCCTGGACTGCCAGCAGCGTACCACGGCGTGTCGCTTTTTCCAGTCCTTTTGACACTCGTTCTTCAAGTTGCGCTCCAGATGCGTGGAGCATTGCCGCCGTTGTGCGGTCTGAGAGCAGGTCTTCGGCACGAATCGAAGCCGGAAATAACCGGCGTTGGTGCAAGAACCAGATCGTCCTGAGCGTCACCTTTAACTCGTCGAGATCGGTGATGTCCTCTAGAAGGCTGGACAACAGGGGATTCGGGACGGGGGTGGACTTATACCCGGCGGGGAATCCTGGCGCTCTATTACGCGAATGACCACTTCCAGCTCGATATTGCGTATCGCTCATCAGGGACTATGTCCGGGTGTCGGCGAGCCGCCTGGAGTCGTCCTGAAAGCTGCCCCATTCGTCCCTCACCGCAAGTTCTACGCTTCCGGTTGGGCCGTTGCGATGCTTGGCGATGACCAGCTCAGCCAGACCCCGTGGATAGATCAGCCCGGGATTTTCACGCACCCATTCATCTTCAGTGGTGAATTTTTCTTCGCGATGGATGAAGATCACGACGTCCGCATCTTGCTCGATAGACCCACTTTCACGCAGGTCGGACAGCATCGGACGGTGTGATTGACGGTGCTCAATCGCACGACTCAACTGGGACAGTGCGAGGACTGGCACGTGCAGGTCACGCGCCATGCCCTTGATGGACCGAGATATCTCACTGACCTCTTGTGCCCGGTTGTTTTCGCTGCGCCGACTGTTGCCCCTTATTAGTTGCATATAGTCGATAACTACGAAGTCCAATCCGTGCTCCATCTGCAGGCGACGCGCCTTGGAACGCATCTCCGCGACGGATTGGATAGGAGTGTCGTCTATGTAAATCGAAAGGTCAGATAGCACACCGACGGAGTCCACCACCTGCGCCTGTTCCGTATCACTCAGGAGTCGCATACGCAGGTTATGCATGTTTACGCGTGCTTCAGCAGAAAGGAGCCTCAGGGCAATTTGCTCCTTGCCCATCTCGAGCGAGAAGATTCCGACCGTTGCGCCTGAACCAATCCCAACTCCGGCTGCGGAGTTCCGGGCGATGTTCAACCCGAGCATGCTCTTACCAACACTGGGTCGGGCGGCGAGCACGATCATGTCAGACCGGCTCATTCCTCCGAGAAGGTCATCGAGATCTTTAAAGCCAGTCCCAATGGGTCGGCCTTCAATCCCATCTAAATCCGTTAGAGGCGAGGTCTGTTCAAGGAACGGGTCAAGCGATTCACTCAGTGGCACAAAGTCCCGGGTCGGGGCACTGGCCCGGATCTGGAACAGCGCGTCTTCTGCACGGCTTAGCGCCGCGTCGACGTCCGCATCCTCCTCGTAACCGATCTCTGAAATATCTGATGCGGCGCGGATAAGTTTGCGCATGGTGGACGTGCGCTGGACGATCCGGCCGTAGTACTCGACGTGTCGCGAGGTCGGCAGGATTTCGACAAGGTGACCGAGATACGCGGTACCGCCCACATCGGCCAGCCTCTCGGTGCGCTCAAGTTCGTGGGCCACCGAGATCTGGTCGATCGCCTCCTGGCGTTGGAACAACTCAAAACAGGCTTCGTAACACCAGCGATTGCGTTCCCGGTAGAAGTCGTCCGGGTCGAGGAACGCTGTCACTCGCGTTAACGCTTCGTTGTCTACGAGTAAGGAGCCGATTACGGCCTCTTCAGACTCTATGTCGTGAGGGGGAAGTCTGTCCGCCTGCAATTTGCGTTATTCCTCTTTGGTGCTCTCCGCGTCGTCTCCGGAATCATCATCGCCTTCTTCGTCTTCGCCGCGTTCCTTGGCCTCGCGTGCAAGCCGGCGTGACTCAAATTCTTCAAGCAACGACATTTCGCCGGTCCCATCGCCACCCACACCCTCGACCATAGCTGCTTCCATCGCCGCCGCCTCTGCGCCTCCGTCGATGGATACGACGTTCAAAACGACCTGGCCGTCTACGCCTTCAAAGTAGTGGATCGGAACAAAGTATTCACCAAGCATGCGGACCGGGGTCTCAAAGCGAATTCCACGGCGGTCGACCGCCACATTTGAAATCTCAGTTAGTTTCTCGGCCAGCATGGTGCTCGTGACCGACCCGTAAAGTCGGCCTCTCGGTCCTGAGCGAACAAGAATCTCGACAGGCTCTTCGGCGAGTTTCGCGGCAACTTCTCGCCATTCTTCCGCTTCTTTCACACGTCGAACTTCCGCGTCTCGTCTCAGGCTCTCGACCCTTTTCAACTCGCCCGCCGTCGCCATCGTGGCAAGTTCACGGGGCAGGAGGAAGTTCCGAGCGTAACCGTTCTTCACGTCCTTGATGTCACCCGCGCGCGCGTTCGGCGGGACATCCTGTAAGAAAATGACTTTCATATGGTCCTCCATGCCTCCTGGACTTGTGGTCCTCAAGGAAGGCTGAATCAGGTGCGACCCGGCGGCGGAAGGTCCGGAGCGCGGTCTATCACCTGGATGCTGCGACTCAATTGCCGGGTCACTAACTCGTTTAACAAGCTGTCCGACGGGAGACGAACAACGATCATAGACCCGGGGGCGCTTCTGGCACAACGGGCAGAAGGCAGATTCGCCGAACGAATTAGACGAGCGTAGGACTAAGGACGTCCGTCCTTTTCCTGAACAAGCCCTAACAAAATAGCGTTGAGATTAATACCGGGACTGGGCGTCTACCGTCCCGGTATTAATCTCAACCAAGGTTAGAGTCACCCTATAACGCCGGCCGCGCGTAACTCGGAGATCTTTTCACCGCTCATGCCAAGCAGGTCGCCCATGATCTCTTCATTATGCTGACCGATGGTAGGTGTTGAGCCGACCGGCACGTCGCTTCGGCTGAATTTCACGATCTTACCGGTCACGTGGATCTTGCCTGCGACCGGGTCGTCGACCTCTACGAGCACCTCGCGTTCCTTAAGATGCTCGCTCATGGCGGCGCGCGGAATGTCGTTTACAGGCGCGCATGGTATGGATGCAGCATTGAGCGTCTTTTCGGCTTCATCCATAGATCGCTCCCCGAACCAAGCGATTAGAGCTGCCTCGATTTCTCCACTTTCCTCAGCGCGTCCGGTCCGGTCCTGCCAGCGCGGGTCCTCTTTCCACTCCGGGTGGCCGACGGTGTCCGCCAGCCGGGGGAAGATGTTGTCACTCGAAGCGCCGGCCAGATACACGTGTCCATCGGTGGTCTTGTAAGAGTTCGTCACGCCATCACCGTTGCCCTGGCGTTCAGGCACGATCCCCGCTCCGAGGAACGCAGTCAGAGGTATTTCACACGTGGTGAACCCGGTGTCCGCGAGACAGACATCTATGGCCTGTCCTTCGCCGGAGAATTGTCTCTCGTAAAGCGCTCCAAGTGCGCCGATGGTCGCGTGCAAAGACGTGATTCGGTCGATCAGTGGGAACGGCTGTACCGTCGGATCGCCCTCTGGCGGTCCGGTCAGGGACATCAGCCCGCTCATCGCTTGGCCAATGGTGTCGAATCCGACGCGGTCCCTGAAAGGGCCGTACTGACCGTATGCCGAAACGTTAACCATCACGATCTGTTTATTTAACTTTTTCAGGTCCTCGTACCCGAAACCCATCTTTGCGATGGTTCCGGGGCGGAAGTTCTGTATCAGGACATCAGAAACCTTCACGAGATCACGGAGGACCTCTTTGCCTTCTTCGGTCCGGAGGTTTATCGAAAGACTTCGTTTACCGGAGTTGTACTGAACCCAGTAGGCGGACTGGCCGCGAACCCTCGGACCGTTGGTGCGACTCTCATCGCCTTTGATGGCTTCAACTTTGATCACATCCGCGCCAAGTCGGGCGAACATCAGCCCGCAACGTGGGCCCGCCTGGTAGCGGCCCAGATCGAGTACTCGAACGCCGTCCAGAGCGCCTTTTGCCTGAGTTCCGTTGCCGTTGGTCATCGATTTCCCTCCAGGGGGCTGTCCGCTCGGGTGCGGCGTGGCCCTGCCTTTAGATTCAGATCGTGAGTGCGCCGATCATACATTTGGCGCAAAACCTTAACCTGTGCCCTTGCGGTCGATGAAGGATGCAAAACCTTCAAGTACCGGGGTCGGGGCCAGTTTCTCTTTCTGTTCGTCGAGCTCTTCCTCGAACTGCGCTCGCCAGCTTCGGCCGATGTTACCGTCAATAATGCGTTTGGCACCCTGCACCATACGCTGGTCGTTCTTTGCGATGTCCTGAGCAATCTCTAGCGCTTTTGTAAGCACCTGGTCCTGTGGAACAAGATGGTTCAAGAGTCCGGCAGCCAGTGCCTCGTCCGGTTCGACCACACGACCTGTGAGCAGGTATTCGCGGGCCATTGGCAACCCAACGATCGTCGGCAGAAGCCAAGTATTGTTGATACGTCCGTAAGTAACCGCTAGGAATCTGAAACGGGTCTTATCGCAGCCGACCCGGATGTCGAACGATGTCGAAAGCACGCCACCGCCGCCGTAGCAGAGGCCGTTTAGTGCGCCGATACGCGGCTTGCGACCGGTGGCAAAGCGCCATGAATGTTCGGAGAAGTTACTGGAGGGAGGAGGAACGTCCTGTTCCGCAAGCCGGGCCATCTCTTTGATGTCCGCTCCGGCCGAAAAAGCGCGGTCGCCCGCTCCCGTGACAACGATTACCGATGTCTCTTCGTCTTCGTCCAGTTTGTCCATAGTGGCGTACAGCTCGGTGAAAAGCTGGCGACTGAGGGCGTTCATGGCGTGTGGTCGGTTGAGCGTTACGATGGCGACTGAGCCGTCGTGTTCGAGCAGGATCGGTTTCTCGTCAGACAAGTCTGAGTGGCTCCTCTTTGGTTGGTGAATCTGGCAATTCGCTCGGTCCGGCCGCTCCAGTAGATGGGCCGGTGCGCAATGTGGTGACGCTGGAGGCCCGATTATGTATCGGCGCATGAGGCGGGTCAACGCGGGAATCCTTTTGCCGGGGACTCTATCGTCCGGTATCCTCATAGCCCGCCAGAAAACATTCAAACCCACGGGGTCTGATTCGCCCCCCACCGCATCCGGAGGCTCACAGTGCCGTTCGACCCCATTTCCAAGGCTCCGATCTCAAAGATGTCGGTCACGCCGAATTTGGTCGACCGAGACGAAGCGGCCAAGGGTTTTGAGTGGACCGACATGTACTCGGAACTGGACTGGCTGCCGGACGGCGGCCTGAACAAGGCGTACGAGGCGATCGATCGGCATGTAGCGCATGGTCACGGCGACAAGGTGGCGATGATCTGGGCCGGTAAAAACGGCGAGGAAGAGATCTACACTTTCTCAGAGATGAAGGCCCAGACAAATCGGTGGGCAAACGTCGTGACTGACCTAGGATTGCGACGTGGCGACCGAGTTTTCATTTTTATGGACCGCCTGCCGGAGCTCTATTTCGCGTTTTTTGGAACGCTGAAAGCCGGCGGCGTCGTTGGTCCCCTGTTCTCGGCATTTGGCCCTGAGCCCGTCCGTGACCGGCTGCAAGACTCCGGTGCATCGATCTTTCTGACCCAGCCGGAACTGCGTGAGAAGGTCGCCGGGATTCTCCCGGAGTGCCCGGACATCAAACACATCATCGTCGTCAACAAGGACGGTCGATCGAGCGAGGACCTGGCCGACGGCGACCTTTCTTACGAAGAGCTGATGTTGGATGCATCAGATGACTTCGGAGTCGTATCCACGTCTATGTACGACTACTCGATCATGCACTACACCTCCGGAACTACAGGAAAACCGAAGGGAGCCGTGCACCGCCACTTGGCTGCCGTGCAGCAGTATGCCACGGGTAAATGGGCTCTTGATCTACATTTTGACGACATCTACTTCTGCACCGCAGACCCGGGTTGGGTCACCGGAACTTCGTACGGGATGATGGCGCCGTGGACGAACGGCGTGACGAACTTGATATATGAAGGCGGGTTCAGCGCCAATAACTGGTACGACACTATCGACAAGTACAAGGTCACCGTCTGGTACACCGCACCTACCGCCATCCGCATGCTGATGCGTGCCGGAGAAGAACCGGTCAAGAGCCACGATCTATCTTCGTTGCGTTTCATCGCATCGGTCGGAGAGCCGCTCAACCCGGAGGCGGTCGTCTGGGGCAACGAGATGTTCAATCAGGCCATCCACGACAACTGGTGGCAGACCGAGACGGGCGCGATCATGTGCGCCAACTACGCGTCGATGGAGGTACGGCCCGGCTCGATGGGGAAACCAATTCCTGGCATCGAGATGGGCATCCTGGACGCCGAGTACAACCTGATACCGGCCGGAGAAGACGGACTCCTTGCAGTCAAGCCCGGCTGGCCTTCCCAGTTTCACGCCTACTGGAATAACTCAGAAATGTACAACTCCAAGTACAAGAAAGGCTGGTACATCACCGGCGACCAGGCGCAAATGGACGAGGACGGCTACTTCTGGTTCCAGGGTCGATCTGATGATGTGATTAACACCGCCGGACACCTGGTTGGACCATTTGAGGTGGAGAGCGCTCTTATTGAGCACCCGGACGTCGTTGAGGCCGGGGTGATTGGCGTGCCGGACGATATAGCGATGGAGGTCGTGAAGGCATTTGTGGCGACCCGGCCAGGCGTTGAACAGACAGATGCTCTGCGTCGTGACATCATGCGATTTGTCCGAACCAAACTGTCTGCAGCCGTTGCACCACGCCAGATGGAGTTCATAGAGTCGTTGCCAAAAACGCGTTCCGGTAAGATCATGCGCCGGCTATTGAAGGCGAGAGAACTGGGCCTTCCAGAAGGCGATATCTCGACGCTGGAAGACGACTAGGGCGTTGGCGTTTTTTCTGGGTAAACGTAAACACGTCTCTCGGACGCGCGTTCGTTGATGTGACAGGGGGTTTTTATTTCGCCCACAACTCGCGCCACACTACGGCCGCCAACGCCGTGCCGCCTAGACCCACAATTGAATTGATCGCAAGTGCAGTCCGGATGCCCAACCACTCTGCAATTAAGCCGCTGATTAGCAACCCCATTGGCAATCCGTAAACCGCTAGCGAACGGACCCCCATCACTCGCCCGCGGTACTCCGCCGGAGAGGCGTGCAGTAACGTCATAGACATCGAGATCATCGCCAGCGAGGTCATCGTTCCGAACACGACAAGAGTTACGAGCGCGGCAAGCCACAATCCCATCATGGCGAACGCCAGCATGCTCAGGTGCCAGAGCACAATTCCGATCATCATCCGTCGCATCGGAGCTGCAGTTTGTGCATGCGCGGCTAGCCACACCGATCCGATCAGCGCCCCCAAGCCCGGGGCCGCCTGCATCACGGCAAGCCCGTTAGGACCTTTGTCATAGATCTCCCGTGCCACTACCGGCATGAGGCCGTTAACTGCCGGGAACAACGTTAAATTCACGAGAAACGCGAGTACGAGTGGCCCGAAGATGGCCTGATCACGCCGTATGTAACTGAAGCCGCCCTTCAGATTGGTGAGCCAGCCTGAATCGTCCATATTCACGGTCTGTGATTTGAGGACGATGCCAACTGATATCAGGCTGCTACCTGCATACAACAGCACGACCGCGAGGTACGCCTCTCCCATTCCAAGCGCTCCCAAAAGAGCGCCTCCGAGCAGAGCGCCGATGATGCGTGAGATGTCCATGACGCTACGACTGAGCGCAAGGGCGTTGGATAGGGATCGCGACGGCATTACGTCGGCGAGGAGGGCTTGCGTCACGACGTTGTCGAGATTTCTGACAATCCCGGTCAAGAAGGCGAGCACGAAAGCGTGCCACGGTTGAAGTGCACCGGACAACGCCAGTACAGCGAACCCAAGAGCGATCACCGCTAGCACGGCTCGGTCCGTTATCAGCAGTATCCTGCGATTAACCTTGTCGGTGAGCACACCGTATATCGGACCGAAGAGTGTGCCACCGAACCGCAGCGTTCCGATCAACCCGACAAGCGCCGGCGAGTCCGTGGCGGTCAGGATGTACCAACCTAGGACCAGCGTCTCCATCTCGAAGGCCCAGAGAGTCAACCCGTCGGAAGGCCACTGAAACCTGAAACTACGGACCTGAAATGCGTCGAGAATGCCCCCACGCCGTTGCGGAGAGAGAGAGCCCGCTGAGGAGATCTGAGACGATGCCTGATTTGAAGCGCGTGAATCCGAGGCCGGTTCCGAGGATTGTTGCTTTGATTCGTCCAGGGATTCGCTCATTCAGACGAAAATCGTAAGCCTGAACTGATGAGTTTGTGAAGAATCATGACCATGTCATTTCGGACAGCAAAATGACGATTGCGATCGCAGCACGAGCGGGGCTTTCAATAGGGTGTTCCTGACGTTCTAGATAAAATCCAGAGTTATCTGGCTCATCGTTATCTGGCTGATAACCGTGTAGCCGGTCTCTTAGACGCCTGAAATATTTAGCGAATCGCCCGGGTTTTCTCCCGGAAACTCGACCGGGCCATCTTCCGGGAGATGGTTCATAAACCACCGGATCGCCGTCTCAAGCGCATCTGGAGCCTCGACCGCCGGATCATCGGCACAGTCTTCAAGTTCGTACAGCCTTGAATCTGGGAGACGGTTCATCAACGACACCGCGGCCTCGTGGGTGAACCGCTCTGCCTGCCGCCCGCGGATGATCAGCGTGGAGACGCCGGGAGTATCTGTATCTGGATGTGGCAGGCTGGCGTTTATAACGGCGAGAGCTCTCACGTTTCGAAGGCGTGTCGAAACAAACGCGGCCCGGCATGACTGACCGTACCCGACGACAAGGGCCGGAGCGCCAGCTTTATCGAGTGCCGCCGTTGTCCAATCGCCGCCACGTTTGTCGCCGGGAAGCGGAATCAGCTCGACATAAAAGTCTGAAGAAAGTTTTTCAGCAAGATTTCGCAATGGTCCGGGCTCAGCGTTTGGAGGGTTCAGCAACAACAAGGGCCGGTCGGTCGATTCGCCCCACGACTCGTAGGACAGAGTAGAGCCGTCTTCCAGTGCCAGCGTCACTTCGATTACGTTCACTCCTGCCTGAATTGATACGAGCATCCGTCAAGCCGACGTTAATGTCCTGAAACAAATGATCAGGGCAGCGTTTGATATTCCACTTGGACCGACATCCTAACGCTACCTTGTCATGAAAAATCCCGTCAATTCTGCCGCAATCTCGCCGCACCCGGAGAAACGCCACCGGCGCGGGTAACCTCACGGCGGTACAATGCGCCAGCCCAACTAGGCCGGAATTACCGAGATGGCGCAACGGGAATCGACGATCTCTTACCGGCCCAAGGCAACACGGTTCCCGGTATGTCACTGACCAGAACGCACTACACGTCTGAGGACGGAGGGTCTTCCAGCGATGAACGGCTTTGACTTTGTAGCCCAATGCATGAAAAAAGAAGGCGTCGAATGGATGGCGTGCTTCCCGGCCAACCCGCTTATCGAGGCGGTCGCCAAGGCAGGCATCCGGCCGATAGTTTTCCGACAGGAACGCGGCGGAATTCAAGCGGCTGATGCCTACAGCCGCCAGCTCGCCTCCAAAGGCAAGATCGGTGTATTCGCATCTCAAGGTGGTCCCGGCGTTGAGAACTCTTTCGCCGGAATCGCGCAAGCATTCGGTGATGCTGTCCCGCTCGTCTACATGCCAGGCGGTCACGGCACGTTCCGTGAGGATGTGTTTCCAGGTTTCTCCGCTCCGGAGAACTACGAGCACATCACGAAACTGGCGTTGGATGTAAACCGCATCGAGCGAACCTCTCAGCAGGTTCGACGTGTATTCCACGTCGCCCGCAATGGCAGACCAGGCCCGACCCTGCTTCAGCTGAACGGCGATGTGCTCGGCCAAGAAGTGCCAGAAGAGTACATGGGTTATAAGCCCACATCGACCATAAAGACGGCGCCAAACCAGTCTGACATCAAGGACGCCGTCAAGCAGCTTCTTTCTGCTTCCAACCCGGCCATCTGGGCAGGGCAGGGCGTGCTCTACGCAGCTGCGACCGAAGAATTGATGGAGCTCGCAGAGCTAACGCAGATCCCGGTCATGACCACCATGCAGGCCAAAAGTGCCTTCCCGGACAGCCACCCGCTGGCACTGGGATCGTCCAATCGGACCGCACCTAAGCCCGTCTGGAAGTGGCTCGGCGACTCGGACACGATGTTTTGCATCGGTTCAGGCCTCACCCGTACCAGTTTTGGTCTTGAGATTCCGGACGGTAAGTTTCTGATCCAGGCAGTGATCTCGGACGAAGACATCAACAAGGATTACGCAATCGATCTGGGCATTGTCGGCGACGCCAAGTTGGTGTTGCAGGCCATGATCGAAGAGGTCAAGGCTTCTATCGGCGAAAATGGCCGTAGGGGAGACACCGCTACCGCAGACCGAGTCGCTGCCGTGTGGGCGGAGTGGAAAGCGGAATGGGCGCCGAAACTGGCGACCGCAGGCACCCCGATGAACCCGTACCGGGTTGTCGCCGAAATCAACGCGGTCGTGGACCACAAGAACACCGTGGCCACCCACGATGCCGGTCATCCACGTGACGAGGTTATGCCGTTTTACACGGCAACCGTGCCGTTCGGCTATATCGGCTGGGGTAAGACCACCCACCTCGGATACGGCATCCCCCTGATGATCGGCGCCAAGATCGCTGACCCGTCCAAGTTCTGCATGAACATCATGGGCGACGCAGCTTTCGGCATGTCCGGCCTGGACATTGAGACTGCAGTACGGTCGGGTCACCCGATCACGACCGTTGTGTTGAACAACAGCACAATGGGGGGATACAACCATCACCAGCCGACGGCCATGGAAGAGTTTGGCGCCGGCAATCAGGGTGGGGACTACGCCAAGATAGCAGAAGGCCTCGGCGCAACCGGCATCCGTGTCGAGAAGCCTGAAGACGTTGGCCCGGCGATCAAAAAGGCACAGCAGCTCAATAGCGAAGGTACCGGCGTACTGATCGAGGCGATCACAACGCAGCAGATGGAATTCTCCATGTACCCTGAGTTGCTGAAGTAACCGTCAACGACGCAGTTGAACTAGGTTAAAAAAGGAGGTGCTCCGACCGAAATCGGAGCACCTCCTTTTTATTTATGACAAAGATCAGAATGGGAAGGGGACGAAGGTATGAGCTCAGAGATCAACGGCCCAGGACCCGGTCAGGGTGGCGTCGAATGGGTTTACTCGTCCACAAGCTCGGAGCAGCTGGTCAAACGCTATGACACATGGGCAGTTTCATATGACGCCGAAATGGAACAGAACTACGGCTGGTCCGCCCCTGGCGTCACGGCCACATTGGTGCAGAAATATGTTCGACTCGACGGCCGGGTCCTTGATGCGGGAGTCGGAACCGGGCTGGTAGGGCAGTTGTTGTCGGATGCCGGTTACACCGATTTAACCGGATTCGATTTCTCCGCGGAGATGCTGGCACAGGCGCGACTCAAGAACGTCTATGGCGATCTCTTGCAGATGGAACTTGGTAAGCCTTTGCCCTTCGAATCAAACTCGTTCGACGCCGTGGCATGTGTCGGCGTTCTGACCCTCGGGCATGCCCCTGCCTCTTCACTTGACGAGATGGTCCGAATCACAAAGCCCGGAGGGCACATCATCTACACGATGCGACCGGATTACCGGGAGTCTGCCGGGTTCGTTGAGAAGGAATCCGAGCTCGAAAGCGCCGGCCTGTGGAAGCTGACCGAAGTTACAGATCCAGTCCAGACGATGCCGAAAGGTATACCCGACGCGCTAATGCAGATCTGGGCGTTCACGGTGACGGGATAGGACTGTAATCTGTCGAATCGACGCCCGCTGTTTCAGTCATTAGGACTTATGAACGGCGTGCCCGCCGAACTGATTGCGGAGTGCTGCCAGCATACGGCCACCAAACGGGTTGGCTTGCCGGGAACGGAATCGCGCTTGGAGCGACGCCGTGATGACCGGGGCCGGTACGCCTAGATCGACCGATTCCTGGACTGTCCAACGACCCTCGCCTGAGTCGTCAACATGTGAGGTCAATGAAGACAGGTCACCGTCTTCCTCAAGCGCAGCAACCGCGAGGTCGAGTAACCATGAACGGACGACCGAGCCGTGTTGCCAGATCTTTGAGATTTGCTCCAGGTCTTCCGCAAGTTCAGATTTAGCGGCCAGGATCTCAAAACCCTCTGCGTACGCCTGCATCATTCCGTACTCGATACCGTTGTGGATCATTTTGGTGAAGTGACCTGCACCGCTCGGGCCTACGCGCCCGACGCCGCGGTCCGCCGCCGGCGCGAGCGACTGGAAGATGGGTTCGAGCCGCTCGTAGGCAGCTTTGTTACCGCCCACCATGAGGGCGTAACCTTCCTGCAGGCCCCAGATGCCGCCACTTGTCCCGGCGTCTAGGAAGTCGACGCCATACCTGATCGCTTTTTCAGATCGTCGGATCGAATCTTTGTAGTTTGAATTTCCGCCGTCGATTATCGTGTCGCCCGGCGACATCAAACCCAACAACTCGTCGATCCCGGCTTCGGTGATATCGCCGGATGGCAGCATGATCCACACGGCGCGCGGCGCGTTCAGTTGCGACACCAGATCGGTCGGACTTGCGGCTGGTGTGGCTCCATGTCCAACTGTGGCCTGGACCGCGCCATCGTCCCGGTCGTAGGCGACTACTTGATGGCCTGACTGGAGGAGTCGTTGGGCCATGTTTCCGCCCATGCGGCCCAATCCGATCATGCCGAGTTGCATTCGTGGTCTCCTGTGGGTTTGCAGATCAATGTTCGAGAGAGCACGAACGCTAACACGCTGGCAGGCGCCTCATAGGGGTGAATGAAAAATCCACAATTCAAAAACCCGGCCGGCAAGAGCGAACCTCACCACCGAAATACACTTCCGCGAGACACTTTAGGGGGGAGATCGATATCCGACCTCGCCTGCTCTCCGAGCACCCCGTAAAATTTCTCCAACCGACCGCACTGTCATATACCCTTCTCCCGGATATCAATACATCACCGGGAGAATCAGACTTGCCGATCAAGACAATCGTAATCATGGGTGTTGGGGATATGGGACACGCCGTTGGACAGGCGTTACGTGAGAGCGGCTTCGACGTCATCAGCTGCCTCAACGGGCGGAGCGAGCACTCCCGCAACCTGGCCAAAGTCGCCGGAATTCGAGACGTCGGCAACCTCGAATTGATGGTCTCGGAGGCCGACATCATCCTCTCCATCATGCCGCCGTCTGCTGCCGAGGGCTTCGGCAACGACATCTCAGCCGCCATCAAGGCGTCCGGGTCGACCCCCATGTTCGTTGAGTGCAACGCCATTGCGCCAGACACCACACGCCGTATCGGCGCATCCATTCATGCTGCTGGCGCGCCCTTTACAGATGCGGGGATTATCGGCAGCGCACCCGGCCGACCCGGCTCCCCGCCCCGTTTCTACGCTAGCGGCCCGGACCTTGGTCCACTGTTGGAACTGGATGGAAAAGGCATCAAGGTGATGCCCGTTGGCGATGAAATAGGGCGTGCTAGCTCCGTCAAGATGTGCTACGCCGGAATGACAAAAGGCATGACCACACTCCTGACTGCGGTCGCCATTGCTGCAGAATCGCTTGGGATTACCGAAGAACTCGGAGCCGAACTGGCGTCAAGCCAGGCGGCTGCGTACGACGCCATGAAGCGCGCCGTGCCCAGACTTCCTCTCGACTCGGGGCGCTGGATTGGCGAGATGGAGGAGATCGCTGCCACGTTTGATTCGGCCGGCGTGACCGATAAATTCCACCAGGCTGCTCGTGACATATTCCTACTACTGGACAGCACACCATTCGCTAGCGAAACCCGGCAAACCTTCGATACCACACGGACACTTGAAGAATCCGTGAAGGTGTACGTAGAGCATCTGGGCCAAGGTTAGCTATCTGAAAGAAAGAGCAGACCTGTGCCGCCAACACAGGCAGTGATTGGCCACACTGGCCATGATTCATGTGCCTGCGTTGATATGATCTCCACCTCTCACAAGGCACGAATACGGTTATTAGACGGAGATACACATGGCCGGCAACGATTTCCTCTTATTCATTGGCGCTTACACACAAAGTGACGGCCTCGGCATCGGGCTCGCGCACTTTGACGCCGATACGGGGATGCTGACCACGCCGGAGCTGGCCGCGGAACTGGTGAACCCGTCCTTTGTTGCCCTCAACCCATCACTATCTCATCTTTACGCCGTCACCGAGATAGACGATTACAAGTCAAAGTTTAGCGGCGCGCTTAGCTCGTTTGCGGTTGATCGCATCTCCGGAGAATTGACCTTCCTCAATCGCCAGCCGACAAACGGCCCGGGCCCTTGCTTTGTCACCGTTGACGCGAAGGGCCAGAATGCCGTGGTTGCCAATTACAACGGCGGAAGTGTCGCTGTTTTGCCGATTAATGACGACGGGAGCCTGGAACCGCTGTCTGATTTCGTTCAGCATGAGGGCGCCGCCGGGGTGGTTTCGGACCGACAGGAAGGTCCCCATGCGCACTCGGCAAATCTGGACTTGGAGACCAGCCGTGTCTACGTCAACGATCTCGGGTTGGACCGTATCAAATCGTACGATCTGGATTCGTCTGCGGGGAAGTTGACTCCGGCAGGACTTGATGTGGAGCTTCACCCGGGCGCGGGGCCACGCCATTTCGATTTCCACCCAACCGGTAAGTATGCGTACGCGATAAACGAGTTAGATAACACGATCACTACGATGGATTACGAACGTGCTTCAGGCCGACTTACGGTGATACAGACCGTTTCAGCGCTGCCGGAGGGTTGGTCGGGAAGTTCCAGTTGCGCCGACCTTCATATCTCGCCGGACGGTCGCTTCATATACGGATCCAACCGCGGCCATGACAGCATCGTGATTTACGCGATAGACCCCACTACAGGCCGGTTGGAGTATGTCGGACATGAAACTACTCGCGGCAACAACCCTCGAAACTTTGCCATCGAGCCATCGGGCCGTTATTTACTTGCGGCGAACCAGGACACGGACAACATAATTGTGTTTGAAGTCGACAACGAATCCGGCAAATTGACCGCCACGGGGACAGAGGTGTCGGTATCGATGCCGGTATGTCTAAAGCTGGTACCGACGGCTTAGGACGCCGCACCGCAACTGACTTCCGGGTTCGAATTCGCCTTCGACATGCGACTTAAACGGATGCCGTTCACTCCACGCCAAGATGCCGCCCACAAGCGCGGCGACATCTCAATCCCAGCACCGTAAGGGCGCTCGTCGCCTTGTCTTGTCCGGCGCAGTACAAGAGATCGTTGTCGACGCCTTCCTAATCTGGGTTCCGGGATACTATGGCAGAGTGATCTTAGACACAGTTGTCTCTGAGGTATTCACTACCCAGAGCGAAGCATTCATACCGGGACTCGCCGGGGCCGCCACCATGCTAACGGGCCCCTTGCCCACCGGAAGCGTGATGATCTCTTCGCCGTCCAACCCAATTCGGGTTACTGTGTTGTCTACGAAATTGCTGACCCAGATTGATTCGCCGTCAAACACCAACCCGGATGGCCACACTCCCGCGGTGATCTCTTTCAAGACCTCCCCGTTCGTGCTCAGGATTGTCACCA
The DNA here is from genome assembly GCA_014239685.1 of Dehalococcoidia bacterium. Lineage (GTDB taxonomy): Bacteria > Chloroflexota > Dehalococcoidia > Lucifugimonadales > Lucifugimonadaceae. Next base: position 18,307 of record JAAZYK010000016.1, read on the forward strand.
GATCGAGCCAGTTAGAAGCGACCCATACCGAGGTGCCGTCGAAAGCGAGTGCGGTCGGCCCCTGCCCACCGGTGTCTGTGCCGATCCCTTCATAATCCACATTGCGTTTTCCGACCGGGAACGATCCGAGGACATCGCCGTTCAGCGATATCTTGTCGACCGTGTGAAGGTTCAAACTGGCCAACCAGATGGCATCGCCGTCAAAGGTTACGGCCCACGGCGATGGATGGTTCCCGGGTACAGCGACAGACAGTAGATCTTCGCCGTCTGGGGCAAGTTTGTGCAGTGAGTTTCCCCACGAGGCGACCACCCACATGTTCGTCCCGTCGCTGACCATGGCAGCTGGGGAAGTGTAGCCACCGCCTACAGGGAACTCGCCTATCTCGTGTCCGTCGAGCGTTAATTTTGTGACAGAACTGACGGAGTTGTTGCCAACCCACATGAACTCGCCATCAAACGCTATCGGCCGGGGAGTTATCCCGACCGGGTAGGTGGCAATGATCTGCCCATAACTGTCCAGCTTTGAAACGGTGTTCTCGCCGACCATGGTGACCCATACGTTTGCGCCGTCAAAAGCCAGGTCTCCGGGGGTCTTGATGCCGCCAAAGGTCTCGATCAAATAGCCATCGATTGTTATCGGTGGGGGAAGTGGTACCGGCGTTTCGGTTGGACGCGGCACGCGCGTCGGAATTGAAGGTGTGGCGGTGGCCGGAATGGGGGTGTTTGGTGGAGGTGTGGGGGCGACATCCCCGTTCCCGCATGCCGCAGCGCCGAACGCAAAAATTGCTGCACCACCAGCCAGGGCAATTCGCCAGTTCGCGCGCTTAATTGATTTGAACAAACGACCGTCGCCGTGTCCTGTGGGCGTGTCGGTAGATGGCATGGCGCGAGTTAAACGGAGTGCCGATGAGCGGTCAACCGGCCCAACTTGCCTAGTTGCCCGGTTCGAGCTCCACGAGACGCTTCCGTACCTTATCCGCGATTACGTGGAACTCGTCCGCCACTGAATCGGATGTGAACACGGTTGGCTTCGTCTCGGAATGCTGATAGTCGGCTCTCATCGCGACACGACCTAAGAACGGCAGTTCCATCTCTTCAGCCAGCTGCTCTCCGGCACCAGAGCCGAAGATATCACCGGACATGTTCTCGACAACACCAAGGACGTCCAGATTGAGTTTCCGGACCATGTTGATCGATCTCTTAGCGTCCAGCGCAGCGAGCTCCTGTGGGGTGGATACAACCACAAAGCCGTCAAGGTTCAGCGTCTGCATAACCGTGAGCGGTGCGTCAGATGTGCCGGGCGGCAGGTCGACAACCATGTAGTCCAACTCACCCCAATCCGTGTTTGTCAGGAATTGATTGATGGCGTTGTGGATCATCGGTCCGCGCCAGATCGTCGCCTCTTCTTCGTTCTCCTGGAACATCGCCATCGACATCACCCGAACGCCGAAACGTGACGGCGGCGTCATTACCGTGCCGTCCTCGGAAGTCGGCCCTTCGCTGATGCGCATCACACGAGTCACATTCGGGCAGTCGATATCACAATCAAAGAGCCCGACCCGGGCACCTTCCTGGGCGAGCATTACGGCGAGGTTCACAGCGATAGTGGTTTTGCCGACGCCGCCTTTACCGGAGTAAACGCCTATGCGTTTCCCGATCTGCTGCAATCGATCATTTACGAGTCGCTTCTGTTCCCAGTTACGCTTCATACCCTCTACACGGGCGCGCTCTTCCGGGGTTAGCTCTCGTTGTGGTGGCTGTTGGGTCATGTGAGTTCAGATGAGTCCTGCAAATAAGTGGTGACGCGAAGGGGGCGGTCCTGATCAGGACCGCCCCCATCAATTCATATCGGTGACCGGAAAGCGGCTTGCTAATCCAGCCCGAGAAGACGCTTGCCGTCCTCTGTGATCAGCTCCGGCGACCACGGCGGGTCCCAGACGAGCTCGACTTCGACATCCTCGACACCCGGAAGTTCCGCAACCCGCCACTCTGCCTGCTGGGCGATGTACGGCCCCATGCCACATCCCTGCGCGGTCAGCGTCATTTCGATGGCGACCTCGCCGTCTGACACTTCAATATCGTAGACAAGGCCCAGATCAACAATGTTGACAGGAATCTCCGGGTCGTAGACCTCTTTGAGGGCTTCGATCACTTCATCTTTGGTGAGCTCTTGCTCGGTGGTCATTTTGTTGTCCTAAAGCTTTGGCATCCGTACGGGTAGGGATCGTGCTGAACAATGCCTTCAGTTTAGCAAGCACACGGGGTTCCAGCAATTATCGCGGGGCTGCTCGCGCTTATTCAGGGTCCCTGTTGGAACGCCGGCCCTAATTTTTAAGCCACTTTTCCATGAAACCGACGCGATTTCCCTCTGTGCAGTTGATAAATATCATCCACAGTTCGTGCGCGTCGTCTTCGTAGATCATGTGCGGTTCGAACACCAGATCAACGTTCTTCGCCTTCAGGGTAAAACTCGACAGCACGATTGGCATCGTGCGCCGGAATCAAGACCCTGCCGGTATAACCTTAATAAACGGACGTGGCCGTACATATGCTTTCCGCTATTCAGCGAAGTATCTGGTGTGGATGTGGGGTGATCGTTTTTAGTCCGCTGTTGCCACGGGTTGGACAACA
>JAAZYK010000170.1 GCA_014239685.1 Dehalococcoidia bacterium
CGGCTACTGTTCGCAACGAGATGGTTAGCCTTGAGGATGACGGCTACATCACACGGCCGCACAGCTCGGCTGGGGGCGTGCCGGCGGACAAGGGCTATCGTTTCGTTGTCGAAGGACTTGAAGCAAGTTACATGGCGCCGGACGTGCACGACTTTGATGCCATAAGAGCGGCCCTTGAGAAACGCCGCCGTGACATGGAGGAGTGGGCAGATGCCGCCGCTTCCATCGTGGCCGGGCTGCTCAAGACTCTTGCGTTCGCGTCTGCACCGAGAGCCGACGCATCCAGGATTAAGCAACTAGAGATTCTGTTGATGCAGGACCTAACGGCAATGCTGGTCCTCATCCTCCACGAAACGACGGTAGTCAAACAGTTGATCCCGCTTGATTCTCCTACAACCCAGGATGAGCTATTCCGTGTTCGAAACCGTGTCCACGAAGCTGTTACCGGCCGCACCGCAGATGAGATCGCCCGGCAAATAGGTGTCGCTGACTCCGGGGATGGGCTGGAATCTCTTATTCTCGGGTCAGCGGTTAGGGCATTACGAGAGCGGGACCAGCAGAAAATCTCTGGCTACAACATTGAAGGATTGGGACGCCTGCTCGGGGCGCCTGAACTATCCCAGGATAATTACGGCGCTGAGCTGACCGAAGCACTCGACAGCGACGAGGCGTTGTATGAACTCTCTGAGGGCGCGCCGAGCGATGGCAGTGCGGTTGTGTACATCGGCGCCGAGATTCCGCGGGTGGAGTTCAACCGATGCAGTGTGATCATCGCAAGATACGGTGTGCCGTCCGAGGCTTCTGGGGTTGTGGGAATGATTGGACCGACGAGACTCGCTTACAAACGTGCGGTGCCTGTGGTGGAGGCAGCGGCCACATTACTCGGCGATCTGGTTACAGAGGCCTACTACGGATATCCCGTATCGGGCGAGTCAACGACGGCGCACACTTAGGCAAATCCGGGTAAACGGCGTCGACGATTGGACTTTCGCGTTCGTATAATGAGTTTGTACTATCGCGTTTCATTCTCTTCGACGAGTTAATTTCTATCGTCAATGACCACTAAAACAGATTTTTATGAAACCCTCGGGGTTGCACGTAATGCCACTCCTGAGGACATCAAAAAAGCGTACCGCAAGCTGGCGTTTCAATTCCATCCCGATCGGAACAAAGACGCCGGGGCGACGGATCATTTCAAAGAAATAAGCGAGGCGTATCAGGTCTTAAGCGACCCAGACCGCCGCGCTTCTTATGATCAATTCGGCCATGCTGGCGCGAACGGTGCCGCCGGCCGTGGATTTGAGGGCTTTGAAGGATTTGGCGGAGTCGGAGACATATTCGAATCATTCTTCGGCGGCGGGCAGCGATCACGTGGTCCCGCACGAGGCAGAGACCTCGAGTACCGCACGACGATTACCTTTATGGAAGCGGTATTTGGCGCCGAGAAGGAGTTCGACATCAATCGTGTCGAGGTCTGCGGTCGTTGTTCCGGTAGTCGTGCCGAACCGGGGACGTCGGTCGTTCAGTGCGCGACTTGCAGTGGCTCCGGTCAGGTACGGCGAATCCAGCGCAGTATTTTTGGCCAGTTCGCGCAGATGTCGACCTGTTCCTCCTGCCAGGGCGCCGGCAAGACAGTCTCGTCGGCGTGTACGCAGTGCCAGGGAGCCGGTCGGGAAAGGAAGCAGCGCCAGATTTCGGTAAACGTTCCCGCGGGCGTGGACGTTGGGAGCCGAATTCGACTCAGATCGGAGGGTGAACCAGGGGACGACGGTGCATCGCCTGGAGACCTTTATATCCATATCGATGTCGAGTCCCACGATACCTTTGAGCGGGACGGTAACGACATCCTCATTAAGCTGGACGTCAACGTTGCAAGGGCTGCGCTTGGTGCTACGACTAAAGTCCAAACCGTAGACGGCCTGAAAGAACTTGAAATCCCGGCCGGTACCCAGTCCGGACAGGCGTTCAGGATGCGCGATCTTGGCGTGCCTCGCCTCGGATCCTCCGGACGACGTGGCGACCAGATCGTCGTAGTTAATGTCGTCATCCCGCGAAAGTTGGACGAGCGTCAGCGGGAGTTGCTTGAAGAGCTCGCGGCAACCATGGGTGACGATATTTCTCCCGGCCTTGAAGAAGACGGATGGCTTGGGAAGGTTAAAGATTTCATGACTGGGGACGGGAATTAATGCCGGACAACTTTCTTCCTGAATCTTGCATCGCGGAACTCGATTAACGCGAAATGCCGTCTCAATGGCTTGAATTAAGCACCGAAGCCCCAGGGGAGTATGCGGAGCCTCTGACTCACCTTTTCGCTCGATACGGTGAAGGTGGGGTCTTTGTCGAAGAGGCTGGGGGCTTTAATCCGGATGAGGGCGAGACACCGCCGGTGAACGCGTCTGTAATCGTGAGAGCCTATCTCCCGATCGACGCCACAACGGCCGACCGTCGTTCCAAAATTGATCTTGGATTGCGATTAATCTCCTACTTGCACCCCATTCCGCCCTTGAAAGAACGAATACTGGAGGATCGGGAATGGGAACTCCAGGAGTTCGAATCTGTTCGCGTGGGCAAGAGAATGGTTATTGCTCCAGAAGGCTCAAACTGGGACCGGAAGTCGGACGACATCGTGATCAAGCTAGATCCCGTGTTGGCGTTTGGGACGGGACACCATCCCACAACCCGGATGTGCATGCTTTATCTTGAGAAAACGATCTCCCCGGGTTGTAAGGTTCTTGATCTGGGTTGCGGTTCCGGGATACTGACCCTCGCTGCGTTCAAATTGGGTGCGGGGTCTGTGACCGGGCTGGACATCGAGGCAGATGCGATAAAGGCCAGCCACGATAACCTGGGCAAGAACGACCTTGAACAAGAGGCCGATTTTCATCTTGGCAGCCTGCCGAATCCGACCATCCCGGACGGATCAATTGACGTGACTGTGGCCAACATTTCTGCCAACATCCTTATTGTGCTCGCACCGCACATACTGGCGACTCTGGCACATGATGGCGTGTTCGTTGGCTCGGGTTTGCTCGCCGAGCGTAAGGACGAGGTTGAAGCGGCTTATACGGAGGCGGGTGCCGAGTTTACCGATCTCACCATTTCAGGCGACTGGGCGGCTTTTTCTGCCGTGATGCGTTCCTGATCAGTTCCCGGAAACGTTTAGGGTAGTTCCATGCACCGGTTTTACCTGCCGGGCGGTATGCCAGTAACAGGCCCTGTCCGGTTTCCAAGAGATATCGCAAGGCAACTGTCGCGCGTGCTCAGGATGCGGGCCGGTGAAGAGATCGGCGTTTTTGACGGAAGCGGCACCGAGTGGACGATCGAACTTGATGAGATTTCATCGCGGTGTGTTGAGGGACATGTCGTAGACGTCACCCGACCCAGCACCGAGCCTCGGGTTGATATCACGCTGTACCAATCGTTGATCGATGCGGCCCAGTTCGAACTCGTTTTACAGAAGGGTGTCGAACTGGGCGTGAAGCGCTTCATTCCGCTATTTACTGAAAGAGTGTCAGGAGCTGGATCGACCGGGGCTTCCGAAGGCCGCCAGGCACGCTGGGCGAGGATCGTACAGGAGGCTGTCGAGCAGTCAGGTCGGGTGTTCGTGCCAGAAGTCGTCGCACCGGTGGCGATGGATGCCGCGTTCGCGAATCCGCCCACGGGGCTATTGATCGTGCCGTGGGAGGAGGAGATATCCAGCAGCCTGCGTGAGGTACTGAAGACTCAGGATGCGGGCTCTCATGATGCAATCAGTATCGTGATCGGACCTAAAGGGGGGCTTACCGCGGCGGAGATCGACTTTCTGAAGCAATGCGGAGCCCTG
>JAAZYK010000171.1 GCA_014239685.1 Dehalococcoidia bacterium
ATCCCTCCGTGATGGAAGTGTGCATCGTCGGTGTGCCGGACGAGCGATGGGGCGAGGTGCCAAAAGCCTTCATCGTCAAAAACGAAGGTACAGAGGCGTCAGCGGAAGAGATAATCGAGTTTTGCCGTGAGCGTATTGCGCACTTTAAGGCGCCAAAGCACGTCGAGTTCGGTGATCTGCCCAAGACGGCAACCGGGAAAATTCAAAAATTCGTTCTTCGAGACAAGGAGTGGGCCGGACATGACAGGCGTATCAACTGAGGCGCAGGACCTGGTTCTGGACGAAATCCAGGATGGGGTTACCATCCTCACGCTCAACAACCCGGCACGGCGCAACGCAGTTTCGTCGCAACTTCTCACCGTTTTGAAGGCGAAGTTGGACGCGGTCGCCGTGAACAAAGAGGTTAGGGTTGTCATCATTCGGGCCGAGGGCCCGGTATATAGCTCCGGCCACGATCTGAAAGAACTTCTTGAAGGTGATGAGGCAAACAACGCCCACGTGTTTGGCATGGCAACGGTGGTCATGGAGGCGATTCGTCTTCTGCCACAACCTGTTATCGCCGAGGTAGGCGGACTGGCGACGGCCGCGGGATGCCAGCTTGTTGCGTCGTGTGACATGGCGGTTGCGTCCGAAGAGGCGCGGTTTGCGACTCCCGGCGTGCGCAACGGCCTGTTCTGCATCACTCCGGGGGTAGCGCTGGCTCGTGCAGTGCCTAAGAAGAAGGCCATGGAGATGCTTCTTACTGGTCTGCCAATCTCTGCCGACGAGGCGCTCCAGTTCGGGCTGGTGAGCCGGGTCGTACCTGCCAATGAGCTGCAGGCGCGCACGATGGAACTGGCGCAGCACGTTTCAGCGGCAAGCTCATACACGCTGGCAATAGGCAAGCGATCCTTCTACGAACAGATCGGACTCGATTACGGGCCAGCATATGAGGTCGCAGAACAACTGATGACTGAGAACATGCAGGCACACGATGCCCACGAGGGAATAGACGCATTCCTCACAAAGCGGTCTCCTGAGTGGAAGAACCGATAGCCACCTAGTGATCCGCAACCACTCCCGTGAAAGGGTCGCGTTTTACGATTAGACCCTGTGGCTGCCCTGGCTGATCGACTCGCTTAGACGTGTGTACTCGTTTGCGAGCATCCCGAGGATCACCGAGTTATGGCGTGCACCATCGTGTGGACGGCTTTGCCGTAGTGTTCCTTCGTGGATGAATCCAAGGTGCTCAAACATGTCCCGGGCGGAGGTGTTGTATTCCGGCACATCTACCCACGCACGGAACAATCCAAGATTCCGGAAGATGTGATCAAGGCAAGAGATCACCGTCGCCGTTCCGTAGCCACGATGCTGCAAATCTTTACGTCCGATAAGGACGGATAGTTGAGCATCACCAAGGGCTTCGTCTATTGCCAGTTGCGCCTCGCCGATGTGCTCACCGGACGCGGTGCGCACAGAAAGGATCGAGCGGTGCGGCTCGTGGTGCGGGTCGTTGAAGACCTCATCCCATTCCGCCTGTGTGGCGTCGATCATCTTGAGAGGTTCATAACCAAGGTGGGCGGGTTCGCCGTACGTATATCGTCCAAACCACATCTCAGAGATCTCTGGGTCCTCTAACCACTCGGAGATACGTACTACGTCCTCGCGTGTGACCTCGGCAAGTACTACTTCTGATCGCATGAGCGCCTCCTCGTGGTTTGGGGGGGTGCATTGGTTAAGCAATTATATGGCACCGATGTGATTACGGTCGTGGCACCTGAAAGTTACCGTGTGCCTGACCTGTATCATTCCTAAGGATTTGACAGCGGAACTGAACGGACCTAGCTTGTACTTGAAACGTAAAGACCGGCACGTCCGGGAGAGGAGCCCTATGGCTTTAGGCAAAGTACAAGCGGAGATTACTTACTGCGTTCCTTGAGGCCACCACAACGTGGCTACCTGGATGGCAGCCGAACTTTTTGAGGCCGTAGGCCCCGACGTATCTGTAACCGTCACTCCTGGTGGTGGTGGCGTTTTCAAGATCGCATTTGACGGAGAGATCGTCTTTGATAAAGCAAAGAACGATGGAAAGTTCCCGGACCTCAACGTCAACGTGAAACTTCTCAAGAAACTTCTCCAAGATAAAGTTGCAAGTGTCGCAGACGTAGCAGCTGACTAGAGAACTGAGAGAAAAAAAGATTTCAAGAAGGCCCCGGCATTGTCCGGGGCCTTCTTTTGTTCCGACAAGATTTATGAGGAAATCCCATCTAAAACGAACCGAATCGCTGTTAAAATAGCTGCCTCATAAGTCACCACGTCATTCAATTACAGGAGACACGCCCCGTTGACCAAGGCAGCCGTACTATACGAAGCAAATACGCCTCTTCAGGTTAAAGAGCTAACTCAGGACCCTCCGAAAGCAGGTGAGGTGCGAGTTCGTATGGAAGCGGCGGGTGTATGTGCGAGTGATATCCACGTGATGCACGGAACGGCCATCCTGCCTTTACCGGTAGTCCTCGGGCATGAGGGCGCAGGTACCGTAGTAGAAGTAGGCCCTGGCGTAACCCGGGTTAAGCCAGGCGATCGCTGCATCATGTCCTTCGTGTCCAACTGCGGGCACTGCCGATCCTGCCGGAGTGGCAACCCACAACTGTGTGATACCAACGCCCAGACCGGTGCGCTCCAGTACGACGGAACCGCCAGGTTGCACGACAACGGCGATGATGTGTATCAGATGGCAAAGGTCGGAATATTTGCCGAGACCATTGTTGCGCCTCAGCAATCCTGTCAGGTGATTCCAGACTCAGTTCCGATGGGAGTAGCCGCTCTTATCGGATGCTCGGTCACAACCGGAGTGGGAGCCGTGATCAACAGCCCGGCGGCAAAGGTCGGTATGACAGTCGCCGTATTCGGGTCCGGAGGTGTCGGCCTGAACGTAATTCAGGGGGCAAGGATGGCCGGGGCATCACGAATCATCGCCGTGGACATTTTTGACCACAAACTTGAGTTCACGTACAAATTTGGCGCAACCGATGTCGTCAACAGCAGGGAGACAGACCCGATCGAAGCTATTCGGGAGATAACAGGTGGCGGCGTCGACATGGCGTTCGACGCTTTCGGAGCTGCAGAGACAACCCAGGGTGCCGTAAAAGTACTCCGGAAGAGTGGCACGGCCGTGATCGTAGGTCTTGCACCTGTAGGGGAAACAGCAGACCTGGATCTGATCGATCTGGTTCGAAACCAGAAGACTGTCGTAGGAAGCTACTATGGCTCGGCGAGCCCGCACGAAACCTTTGACGTGATTGTCGACGCCTATTTGAAGGGGAAAATAGACATCGATAGCTTGATCACGCGTAACTATCCGCTTGATCAGATCAACGAGGCGTTTGATGCACTTCACGCCGGCGAAGACGGCCGGGGCATCATCGACTTCAAGCTGTAAGACAGGAACACACACGGGCTTCGGGCCGTTCATGTCAAGTTGCGTGGATGATCCGGATTGGTCCGATTGTGTCGCATTTCACTTGTGGGCGTATCGGGGCTTTGATATGCTCCAGCCCGCAACTTGAACACGAAGGAATTCCGCTTGGGCGAAGACTACTTCAGACAGTACGGACTGGTCGCGATATTTGTATTGATCGCGGTATCCGTGCCTATCGGCATGCTCTTGCTGTCAAAGCTTGGGACGTTTACCGGCATGCGGCCGACGCGCCCCGCTCCAACAGAGCCCGAACCGATCGACGCATCGATTACGCCGGAAGAGGTGAGAAGACGCGCGCAGATCGTAAAAATGGCGA
>JAAZYK010000172.1 GCA_014239685.1 Dehalococcoidia bacterium
TCGCCCAGCGTGTGCCCGTTGACCGTAATTGCGTCCAGATGGAGCAGGGGAGCCAACCGATTTAACACTGCCTCGATGCCGCCTGCATAGAACAGGTCTTCCATCAAGTACTCGCCAGACGGCTTCAGGTTGACGATCGTTGGAGTTGCGCGTGAGATTTCGTCGAACTTGTCAGGTGTGAGCTCGTATCCAAGTCTCCCGGCGATGGCAGTCAGGTGGACAATGGCGTTGGTAGAACCACCGGCTGCCATTAGGAAACGCATTGCGTTTTCGATAGCGTCTTCGGTCATGATGTCGGAAGGGCGGGTGCCCTTCTCGACGAGATCAACAACCATACGTCCGGCCGTCTCGGCAAGCGCGCTTCGGCGCATGTCGGCACCCGGGATAGATGCGCCGCCCGGGGGAGTCATGCCCAGCGCTTCGGTGATACCGCCCATTGTGGACGCGGTGCCCATCACCATGCAGTGTCCGGGCGAGCGGTAAATCGCGGACTCAAGCGAGTCGTACTCTTCCTGAGTGATCGTTCCGGCGCGTAGCTCACCCCAGTAACGTCTGCAGTCCGTGCAGGAGCCAAGTTCCTCACCCTTCCAGTTGCCCTTCAGCGAGGGGCCACCGGTGACGACGATGGCCGGTAAGTCAGCGCTGGCTGCACCCATCAGCGCGGCGGGTGTGGTCTTGTCGCAACCGGTAAGGAGCACGACGCCGTCGATTGGTAAACCGCGGATCATCTCTTCGATGTCCATAGCCATCAGATTGCGTAGGAGCATAGAAGTTGGTTGTAGGAAGAACTCACCAAGAGAGATGGTCGGGAACTCAAGTGGGAACCCACCGGCGGCCATGATCCCGCGCTTCACGTGTCCCGCGAGTGCGCGCAAGTGGACGTTACAGTGGGTCGCCTCACTCCACGAGTTGGCGATACCGATCACGGGCTTTCCTGCGAAGGATTCTTCCGTAAATCCCTGGGACTTAAGCCCGGCACGGTGAAGGAAGCCTTCAAGGTCACGAGGCCCGAACCACTCGTGGCTTCTGCGGACCATGTTTTTGCCGTTCGAGTCGTGGCCGTTGCTGTTCATGCGTATCCCTGTTCGTTACGGTTGTGTGATAACTGATACAAACGATGCCGCCGAACCTACATTCAACGTGTCGTCAAGATGGCCTGCTAGGGCGGCGCGGAGTGTAGCACGGGGTCGTCAGAATGCTTCGAATGACGTGTAGAGTTGTGGAGGTAAATTTCAGAATTGGGCGACTATTCACAAGGACCGCACTGATACCATATGAGACTGTCTGGCTTCACGCGTATGGGCGCCATGATCGGCTTTTTTGGCGCTATCGCCATCATGCTGATCTCCGCACTCCAGTTCGATTCCGATGAGGTGTCACGTAAAGACGTGATACTCGCCGAAATCTTGTTCGGCATCCCGATATTCACGATTGTCGGGGCTGCTCTCGGCGCCGGATGGGACTTCTTCGAGAAGCGGAACGCATCGCGAGACGAATAGGCCGTTCAGGCAGCAAAAGAGGCGAAAGACCCCGATAACGCGCCGACTTCCAGAGCTTCTTCGCTAAACCCGCAGCGCGGTCGTTGCCGTAATTTCCCGACTGGACGTCGACAACACTAGGATCGCGTCACGTAGCTGTGCACAGAGGGCGGACTGGTGTTTGCCGTGTTCAGGAACCGCGATTTTCGGTCCAGCTATTACGATTATCGACTGAGAGGCGTATGATCCCGGCATTCACGCTGGTACGGGCCTTCGTTGGGTGCCCGATAGATGACAGCGGATACCGTGTTGAAGGAGAAAAGCGACTTGGTCGAACAACAGGCTGCAATCCTCAGACCAGAGACAATGGTCGACGAATTTAAGAAAAACGGCGTGACCCACGTCGTCACGATTCCTGACAGCGAGACCAACTATCTCTATGAGTTGATGTTGGAACAGGACTGGCTGGACGTTATCCCGATCTCACGTGAGGGTGAGGCATCGGCAACGGCCCTCGGGCTCTGTGTCGCCGGCAAGGTCCCCGTCGTTCTGATCCAGAACACCGGGATGATGGAATCGGGGGACTCGATCAGGGGCATGGCGCTCGATGCCGGGTTCCCCATGGTCTTCGTTATCGGATATCGAGGGTGGAACCGACGAGGCGTGATACGCGACTCTGCGGCGAAGTACACCGAACCGTTCCTGAACGCTTTTGGACTCGACTACTACTTTGTTGAGAGCAACACCGACGGCGACCGGATCACCACGGCGTTCGAACAGGCAAATGAGACTAAACGCCCGGTTGTGGTGCTCATCGGCGACGAATACCACGGCTTCAACCGCTAATCCGGTCTCGGATGCTGGTCACTTAATCTCGGTGTCCGGCATCGTTAACCAATCCAATCGGATCAGCTACTGGACGCCCGTTACTTATTCGGGCCTTTAAGGGGAACTAAATGATCAAATCTCAGGATGTGTTCCGCGTTTTTGAACCGCATCGTGGCAAGGCAATTGTGACTACGAGCGGTACGTCGGGACGGAACTGGCCGGACGCAAGCAAGAACCCGGAACGCGACATTTCGATGGGCTCAGCAATGGGCCAGACCACTTCGGCCGCGTTTGGACTTGCACTCGGTCTGCCGGACGAGAAAATCGTCCTGTTCGACTCAGAGGGCGCACTGCTCATGAACCTTGGGGTGCTGGCCTCTATCGCAGGAAAGCAGCCGAAGAACTTCGTTCACTTTCTCCTCGACAACGAGGTCTATGCCACGACCGGTGGGCAGCCCGTTCCGAACAACACGAATATCGACTACGCCGGCATGGCGAAGGCAATCGGTTACGCCTCGACCCACCACTTTGAAGACCTCGAAGACTTTGCGACGCAGCTCGAGGGCATCATGGCAGAAGAAGGCCCGGTGTTCGTTTCGATCAAGGTCGTTCCCGAGGTAGAGAATATGCCGATGGGATTGCGTGAACAGCGAAAGACACGGACCAGGCCGGAAACCATTGCAGCGCTGCAAGAAGAGCTAGGAATCACCGGCTAAGTGTCTCCGCGACCGTTGATCGAACGGTCTGATGAAAGTTAAAGACAGAAAAAGGCGTCACCTGCGGGTGGCGCCTTTTCGCGTAAACGGGTGCGCACCGGTACGGCTATCTAACGGCCAGGATGACCACAACTATGACGACGATCACGGCAGCCGCCCCGATCATGACACTCCAGTTGCCTCCGCTCTCGGTCATCCGATCGCCAATGCTGCGGCGGCCAACGCGGTTGTTACGTTGCTCGGTGCAGGTAACACAGGTACAGGTAGGTGGGTGAGGACTGCGTCCGTAATCTCTATCCAGCAAGCGTATCTCCAGTTTGGCATGCCCGGTTTGGCGTCCGAGGCTGCCTACAGCTTAGCCCTCTTGGTGTTTCCGGTTTAGCAGCGGATTACGCCAGGCAGCGTTATGCCGATGTAACCGATTCTAGATAGTCGTCGTTGACCCCTCGGTATATGGCTCCGAGGTTATCCTGCCGGTAAAGGTCCCGAGTCTCCGCTCGGATAACCGTTCTAGAATCAGGGCCTCGTCAACCATTAGGCGTCTGGCGATGGGATCTCGAGTGAATCCCAAGAACCTTCGCCATTTCGTACGCGACCTCTGAAACTTGTATCTCCAAGGTCGCTGATCCAAGTCACTGTTTTTACCAGCAGGATATAAGTGATCTCTCGTGTCGTCCCACATATGTCCCGACAGGCAGACAATCGATCCTTGAGGAAGGTTCTGAACTGTTCATGCGTTCAGATACAAT
>JAAZYK010000173.1 GCA_014239685.1 Dehalococcoidia bacterium
GGTACGGCACTTGGTGTAACACTGGCGGCCGTGAGCGCCGGCCAACTCACAGCGACGCTCGGGGGCGGTTATCTGTCCGAGACGATCGGATGGGAGGCTATTTTCTACGCCCGCGTGCCCATTGGCGTGGCCGTTCTGGCGGCTGGCCTGTTTGTGCTCTCACGTGATCCAGCGAGTGGAGACCGAAGATTCGACTGGTCCGGCGCGATCGTTCTGTACGGGGCGCTGTTCGCATTGGTTTCGGCGATATCTTTCGCGCGGCTGGATGGCCTGATGTCCGGGCTTGTGATCGCGTTGGCGGTGCTGACGGCGCTGCTGTTCGCAGGGTTCAAATTCCTGCAGAAACGCGTCAAACGCCAGATGCTTCCGAGAGCGTTGTGGACCACACAGGGGTTTGCCGTGGGTGGGATTTCCAACTTGCTTTTGTTCATGGCCAGCTTCCTAACATGGTTCCTGTTCCCGTTCTTCATCACGGACGTGCTCGGCAGGGGCGTCTTGGTAGTCGGTTCGATGCTAGCGGTCGTTGCGGGCGCATCCACGATCGGTTCAATAGCAGGGGGTTGGCTGGCAGACCGGATCGGAGATCGTGTCGTTACCGCCTCAGGGGCCGGAATCACGGCCCTTGGTCTCGTATGGATTTCCGGGATGAACGACGAATCATCGCTACCCGGCATCGCAATGCGCGTCGGCCTTGCCGGTGTGGGATTCGGGTTGCATCAGGCGGCTGTCTACTCGCTGGCGATGCGTAAAACTCAACCTGAGCATGCCGGTGCTGGATCAGCCGTTCTAGCCGTGGCGCAAACACTTGGCACCCCGCTATCGATTTCGTTCGGGATGGTGATCTTTACGTGGCGCAAGGACGATGCCATAGACGCAGGAGTGCTGGCCACAGACGCATTCGTCGGCGCGTTTCACGACGCCTACCTCGCGGCAGCCGTGATCGCCGTACTGGCAGGGCTCGTGGTGATGACCGTGAGGCGACAACGCGTGTAGGTTCGCGGCTTGACCCCGCTGCACCAGTTCTCCAACCGGCCTCCCGGGGTAAGCGGCCGGCACAACCTCTGCCACCTCTACGGCCAGACCTACACCTAACGTAGTGAACGGAAACTGTGGGCCAGATTCAGCCGAGGATCTCAGTCGATTACACGTGGACATTTTAAACTTCGCTGCCGAATCAGGCCGTCCGGGCAGTAAGATCGCCCTGTGCCGACAGTCCGCGGTCACGCCAAGTCCGAAGAAGAAATTCCATCAACATAAATCCGGGGAGACGATGTTCCATGAAGGTCACACGGGTCGAACCGATATTTCTGGACAAATTTCTGCTCGTCGAGATCGAAACCGATGAGGGGATTATCGGGCTCGGGGAATCTGGCTCCTGGGGATTTCTGGAGGCTTCCGGAGCGGCCATTGAGAAGTTCGGTCGCTACCTGATTGGCAAAGACCCGCTTTTAATTGAACATCACTGGCAGTATATGTACCGCTTCTCCCATTTCCGTGGCGCAGCGATCATGGGTGCGCTCTCTGCTGTCGACATCGCCCTCTGGGACATCGCAGGCAAGCACTTCAACGTTCCCACATACGCCCTCATGGGCGGCAAGGTCCGAGAGAAGGCACGCGTCTACTACCACGTGTTCGGTGACACGACGGAAACCCTCGTTGCGGGAATCGTTGACGCCAAGGCCCAAGGCTTCACCGCAGTGGGCCACCTGACGCCGTTCCTGGACGAGGACCGAGACGTCCCCTACTTCAAGACACACGCGAACAAGATCGGCGACGCTATAGATACGGTCCGCAAATACAGGGAAGCCGTAGGCAACGACGTAGACCTTTGTATCGAGATCCATAGGCGCCTGACACCCGCCGAGGCAGTTCAGTTGGGGCTCGGCATCGAGGAGTTCCATCCCTACTTCTACGAAGACCCTGTGACGCCGGACAATTTCGACGAGATGGCATACGTGGCGGACAAGATCAACATCCCGATAGCGACCGGAGAACGATTCACCACCCTGTGGGAGTTCCAGATGCTGCTGAACAGGAGCGCCGTCCAGTACGTGCGGCCCGATGTTTGTATGGTGGGCGGAATCAGCGGCGCCAAGAAGATTGCAGCGCTGGCGGAAGCACACCACGTCGGCGTCGTCCCCCACAACCCGTTATCTCCGGTATCAACCGCCGCCTGTCTGCAGATAGCGGCCTGCATCCCAAACTTTGCCCTTCAAGAGTACCCGACCGGCGAGGATGTGTTCCCGAAGATAGATATGGTTGATAACCCGGCGGAACACGACGGCACCGGATATCTGATGATCTCGGATCGCCCGGGAATTGGCATCAATCTGAAGCCGGGGGCCCGCGAAAACATACCAATGACACCTAGAGAGGTGATCACGCGATTGCACGCAGACGGGAGTGTGATGGATCAATAGCGCCCAACGGGCCGTTTATTTAGATGAACATTGCGGTGTGAGCTGCATGTTTTCTATCGATTTCGGTTCTTGACTTGGTTTGAGCGTGAGGTGAGAATCCGGGCGGATGTCCGAAACCTGCGATCCCCGTGTGACCGAGGAGGTCTGATTGCTCTACGAACTGCGAATTTATGAGTGCTTCGGTGGGCGGTTGCCCGCGCTCCACAAGCGGTTCAACGATCACACAACCGAGATCTTTGAACGACACGGCATCAAGAACATTGGCTACTGGACCAACGAAGTTGGACCGTCCAGCGTAGAGCTTATCTACATGATCGCTTTCGAAGACTGGGGCCAACGTGAACGCGCATGGACATCGTTCCAGAACGACCCTGAATGGGCGAAGGTTCGGGCAGCATCTGAAGAGGACGGACTAATCGTGAAGAACGTCCGGAATCAGCTACTCAAGCCAACCCCATACTCACCTCTGCAGTAAGAACCCGATTGATGTCTCCGGCCACTTCACGGCCGACCATCAACCAATACCTAGAAATACGCCCGGTGATCTAGACCGGGCGAATCCGTAAATCCAACCCGTCAAGAAAGGGAACAGCCCCATGCCTGTGATGGACAAACTAAAGAATCTCTCCGGAACGGCCGCCATTGTCGGCGTCGCCGAGTCGGACAAGATTGGCCGGACCCCGGACAAGGGTCCGCTGGAGTTGCATGCCGAAGCCGGACGCAACGCTCTTGCGGACGCCGGAATCGATAAAAGCGAGGTCGACGGTGTTTTCACCGCCGGTTACTCGACATATGACGTCGCCGAGTACATGGGCATCACGCCTCATTTCACGGACTCCACATCCGTTGGCGGCTCTTCATTCGTAATCCACATCGCCCACGCAATTGCCGCCATACAGGCCGGCTACTGCGAAGTAGCGCTGATCACCCACGGACAGACCGGGCGATCTGACCGCGCCCGTGCGGGGGGCAATCCCGGACTTCCTAATGCGCAGTACGAGTCCCCGTACGGCATCATCGGCCCACCGGTCGCCTACTCGCTGGCCGCAAACCGTTACATGCACCAGTACGGCGAAGACCGGACGCGTGAGGCGATGGCAAACATTGCCGTCTCCACCCGCAAGTGGGCCAACATGAATGAGAAGGCCTTCTTCTATGACACGCCGATGACTTTCGACGAGTATCACGACTCTCGCTGGATCTCATGGCCGTTCCACCTGCCGGACTGCTGTCTGGTGACGGACGCCGGGGCGGCGATCGTGATCACGTCTGCAGAACGTGCAAAGTCCACTAAAAAAGGCGGCGTGAGCATCCTGGGAGCGGCGGAAGGACACGAC
>JAAZYK010000174.1 GCA_014239685.1 Dehalococcoidia bacterium
CAGCAATGCCTCGGAGTAAGGATGGGAAGGCTCGTTAAATATTTGACGTACATCGCCGGTCTCGACGATCCGTCCCGCGTACATGACGGCGACACGGTCACACATCTTGGCGACGATCCCGAAATCATGTGTGATGAAAATAATTCCAACACCAGTTTCAGCCTGAATCTCTTTGAGGAGGCGCAGGTAACCGGCCTGAATCGTCACGTCCAATGCGGTCGTTGGCTCGTCCGCTATAAGAACGATCGGTGCGCAGGAGATGCTGATTGCCCCGACAACCCTCTGGCGCATTCCGCCAGAAAGCTGGTGAGGGAAGTCCTTCATCCGGCTTTCCGCAGCCGGGATTCTCACCTGTCGCAGAGAGTGGACGATCTTATCGACCAGGGACTGTCCTTTCAGATCCTGGTGGATCCGAATGGCTTCTCCGACCTGGTTCTCGATGTTGAACACGGGGTTGAGTGCCGTCATCGGGTCTTGGAGGATCATCCCGACCTTAGAGCCCCGTATTTTGGCCATTTCGCCGTCAGAAAGGTCCAAGACATTCTCACCGTCAAGGATCACTTCGCCGCCAACGATGTATCCGGGGGGTGAAGGAATAAGTCTCATGATCGAGAGTGCCGTCACCGACTTCCCTGACCCTGATTCACCGACTACTCCGAGCGTCTCCCCACGCTTCACATGGTAGGAGACTCCATCTACCGCCTTTACAGTGCCGTAACTGGTCTGAAAGTAGGTCCTCAGGTTTTTCAACTCCAGAATGACATCATCCTGGACCGTACTGGGACCAAATCCATCCCTGTCCGCGTCTTCGCGGTCGGAGTAATCTCCGGTCTCTACGCGATCTTGTTCGGGCGAGTCGACCATCCTCGGCTCCTCTTAGGCTCAACCAGGGGTGAAAGTGCGGATCACTTTACTCCCGGCGTCGGGCCGTCAATACCGGTCCCAACTGTGCGTTACACGACCCGAAAGGCCGTTACTTTTTACGTCGCAATAGGAAGGCACCCATTCGTGCATCCTTCAGGTTCCGGCGAAGTATAGCAGTGGTCGATACGGTGCGCATAGCCGTCCACAAAGATCCTCTTCAGGCCCGTCGTAATCTACCGGCAAAGATCAACGCCAGAGTCGCCAGAATTAACAATCCTATCCCGTTCACACTAAGCGCCCAACCTACGGAGTACAACTCTGCGATCAGTCCCAGTTCGAGGCTCCCCACCCACCCGAATCCGATCGCAAAAATCCACCCGCCCATGGCACGGCCGCGCATGTCATCCGGGACGTTCGCCATCAGCAAAGTCCACTGCAAAGCATCAAAGGAAGACGCCATAATCCCTACAACGGTGACTATGAATAACGACAGAGGGAAGATCTCCGATATTCCAAGTGAGATCAACCCGACGCCATATATGAAAATGATAGCAATCGCGAGCAGGCCCTTGCGACCGAAGTCGGAAAGTGCCGTGATGAGCACCGAACCGACCAGGCCACCAATCGCCACCATCGCCGTCAACGCTCCCAGTCCCGACGCGCCGACGCCAAGTACGTCCTCGGCCAGTGACGGCATTACGGTTTGGAAGGTAAACCCGAGAATTTCAACAACCATGGCAAACGTAAGCAGCGTAGCCACGATCGGTATGCCTAGCAGTACCTTTATTCCACCGAATGTGCTGCTGATAAAACCGCCAGCCGCCCTGAGTCCGTGCGAGGTACCGCGCACGCCAAGACCCGGCTGAACAACAACCACGCGGCTAACTGCAAAACCACCGGTAGCAAACGCCAGCCCGGCAATTACAAAAACGATGCCGGGGCCTGCCGATTCGATCAATAGCCCACCGGTAAGCGCCCCAATCGCGCCGACGGCACGTGTGGCGACAGACATCATCGCAACACCATTTGACGCGTTTCGCCTCCCGACAACATCAACGGCGAGCGCCTGTGTCGCTGGCAATTCAAACGCGGCGGTGATCCCGGCCAGGCCAACAAGCACCATCACCGCCCAGATGAGCGAATCAGATTGAACGACGAGAAACCACATCCCAACTGCTACCAAAACTTTCAGTCCGGCTGCGATCATCAGGACTTTACGACGTGAGTACCGATCAGCAATCGCGCCGCCGACCGGACCGAATATGAGGTTGGGAGCGCTCCTCACTGCGAAAGATACCGCCGTAAGGAAAACCGACCCGGTCTGATCCAAGACGAACCAGCTGATGGTTAGCCTCTGCATCCAATTTCCGAACCCGATCAGGAGTCCGACGGTCCAGAGCCATCTAAACGAGTTGTTATGCAGTGAACGCAGTGGGCCTGAGTGCACCGGTATTGGAGGCGACTGCTCGGAAGTTGTACCGGTTTGCATCACAGCTCACTACTTCATTAACGACACCTGATCCACGATGGTTAAGCCCCGCGCCTCTCCGGAAATCCCGATTGGACTATGAAACCGTTATACGCCTAACGCACAACACATGCAGGACCAGATCTGAAGATCGGCCAAGCATGTGTTGTTTTTTCAGAACTTCAGAACTCCGAAAAATCCCAGTGGCTACCCGAAATCCTAGGTCAGTCCCAAATCTTTCTCTACTTCGGTCAGGGCCTCGTCGATGACGCTGACCATGAAGTCAATCTCGTCTTTATTTATAGATAGCGGAGGGCAGATGCTAATCAAGTCTCCCGCCCGGAAGCTAACAAGATTGCGCTCGTACAAAGCCGGCGGAATTTTCTTGGCAAGAGCCGCGCTCGCCGGGAAGGGAGCCTTCGTTTCGCGGTCGCTTACAAGCTCCACAGCGGCAATCAGGCCCATACCGCCCCGGACATGCCCAACCGAAGGGTGTTCGTACAGTTTCTGTAACTGTTCGTACAGGTAAGTTCCCAGCCGATCAGAGTTCCCGACCAGATCCTCACGCTTAAAGATCTCAAGATTCTTCACGGCGGCTGCGCTGGATACCGGGTGGCCGCCGAAGGTGATCAGATGCTTAAAGGTGCGGCTGTCATCTCCGATAAAGGTATCGGCGATCTTCTTGGTCGCGATGGCGGCTCCAAGCGGAAGGTACCCGCTGGTAATCGCCTTGGCGACCGTAGTGACGTCCGGCTGAATGCCAAAACGCTCTGTCCCGAACCAGGTGCCCAGCCGGCCGAACCCGTTAATGACCTCATCTGCTATCAGCACGATGTCGTAGGTGTCGGCAATCTCGCGGAGGCGGTGCCAGTACTCAGGCGGCGGGATGTGTATGCCTGTAGCAGCCGAAACAGGCTCTGCGATGATCGCAGCAACGGTGTCCGGGCCCTGATGTTTGATAACCGTTTCAAACTCGTTGGCGACGGCAATCGCCTCGTCAACCGGGTTGTCGTGGTAGGTCGGCCTGTAGGAATTGTAGTTAGTTACGTGATATGTGCCCGGCATCGTCGGCCCCATGGTGTCGGCGGCCGGACTTCCACCCAGACTCACAGCCATCGCCGTACCGCCGTGGTAAGAGTTACGCCGAGATATGACTTTGTATGCACCTTGCTTGCCGGTCAGCATCCGATACTTCTTCGCCATCTTGACGGCGGTCTCGACAGCTTCCGAACCACCGCTGACGAAGAACATACGCGCGTTCTTGTCCGGATAGAGATCGCTGACAACGCCGGACAGTTCGATCGTCGAGGGAACGACTGAACCAGCAGGTGGTGAGTCGATGGCAATCATCTGAGCGTAAGCCGCGTCTGCGATTTCAGTTCGGCCGTAACCGGCGGATTTGTACCAGAGCCCGGCCAT
>JAAZYK010000175.1 GCA_014239685.1 Dehalococcoidia bacterium
TAACGAACTGCTAGTTCAGAACAAGGGCCCAGAGTGTTGGGCCCTTGTTTTTCAAAAACAACAAAAGCTATAAGGCCCGCAAATGAAGATCACCGGCGTCGAGACGCTCTACTTCTCCGCTCGTATATACACGGCCGATCGAAATTGGCTGCTGGTGCGCATCCAGACCGATGAGGGGTTGTTCGGTATCGGCGACGCCAGCCCGCTCGGTAACGAGATACAAACGGCATCATTAATCGAGGAGTGGGCTGACAAGTTCCTGGTAGGCAAAGACCCACTCGACACCGAGGCGATCTGGAGCGAGATTTACTACAACAACAACGCCCGTGGTGGACGCATCGAGACCACCGCGCTGTCCGGCATAGACATCGCCCTCTGGGACCTCAAGGGCAAGATCCTAAATCAGCCGATTTACAAACTCCTGGGTGGTGCTCAAAGGGACAAGATTCGGGTCTATGCAAACGGCTGGTACACCGTGGCGGCCGATCCGAAGCTGAATGCCGAGGAGGCCAGGAATACAGTCGATATGGGCTACACGGCCATGAAATTTGACCCGTTCGCCCAGAACAACTACTACAACATCTCGTTGGAAGAGGCCCAGATCTCGGAGGATCGAGTGGCGGCGGTGCGTGAGGCCGTCGGACCAAACGTCGATATCCTGGTCGAAGTCCACGCCAAGTTCTCGACTGGAACTGCGATATCTCTCGGTCAACGGCTTGAGAAGTACCGGCCTCTCTGGTTCGAGGAGCCGACGTCACAAGAGAACGTGGCGGAAATGAAGGCCGTCCGTGATCGGGTGAACATTCCGATCGCAACCGGTGAGCGGCTCTATACGAAGTTCCCGTTCTACGAGCTTGTGGCAGCGGACGCCGTGGACGTTTTGCAGCCGGATATCGCAAACGCCGGCGGCATTACGGAGCTGAAGAAGATTGCAGCCATCGCAGAAGCACGGCATGTCAATATGGCGCCGCATAACACGTGTTCGCCCGTAGGCACTATGGCCGAGTGCCACCTGGACCTGACGATGACCAACTTCCTTATTCAGGAGTACCACGCAGAGTTTTACACTCCCCACTATTTCGACGCCTTCGACGGCTTCCCACGGCAGGTCGACGGCTACCTGACAGTGCCCGACACTCCCGGGTTGGGGCTGACGATCAACGAAGAGGTGCTGGCCCAACACGGGTACGATCCGACGGCGACGGCGAGGGCGGGAACGAGTCGGCGTATATAGGCGACATATTCGGGATCGTCATAAATAACGCTGCATTTTTGAAAGGATAAAACCATGATCGAGAACTCGATGTTCGCAAAGAACAAGCAAGGTAAGCAGGCTCTTGTATTCGCCATGCAGTACCCGGTCACGAGCGCCGTAGAACTGGCCGCCCGGGCCGGTTTTGACGCCATCCATCTGGACGGCGAACACGGTGCTTTTAACCCGGTTGCCGTGGACGACATCGTGGCCGTCGCTCACGCGTTCGGTATGAGCGTCACGGCACGCGTGCCCAATATCAATGCCAACGAAATCAACCGCTGGCTGGACCGCGGGTTGCAAGGGATCATGGGGCCGCACATCGAAAACGCCAAAGAGGCCCAGGGGCTTGCCGACGCTTGCCTGTTCCCGCCGGACGGCTGGCGCTCGTGGGGCGGCGGTCGCGGCACGGAGCACGGCGACCTGGACGTAATAGAAGGCACTTACGGCAACAAGTTGGGATTTGCACAGTTTGCCAACGCCAACATGCTCGTCGGCGGGCAGATCGAATCCAAAGAAGCGGCGGCACGTGCGGACGAGATCCTCGCAGTGCCCGGCCTGATGGCAATTGCATGGGGGCCACACGACATGGCGGCGTCGCTTGGACACCCCGGAGAACCGGATCACCCCGAAGTTCTCGCCATTCATGATGAAGTCGAGGCAAAGGTGAGAGCGGCCGGCAAGCACCTGTGGTCTGACTACGGCGCCACCCTGGACATGAAGGCGCTGCTCATCGGTGCCGGTCGGGAGTTCGCAGCGGAACACGTAAACGACGCGTTCGAATAGAGTCGTTTCGGTCAAAAGACAATAGCGTGGCTGAGTGCGCGCCGATAGGTTCTTCGTCTTGGACTCAGAACGGCAGATTGGCGTAATCATCAGATTCTGCGAGTCGCTCCACGCACTACTCACCCGGGGCACTGATATCATCGATATGGTCGACTCTAGATAAGACCGGGAGCCCCTTTGGCAGTCGAAGAACAATTCCAGCAGCCATCGTCCTTTGAAACGGATGAAACCGCGCCTAACGTCGAACCGGATTCGGTTATCGATGGATTTCGGCTTATCGAGGGCGAATCGGTGGTCGAATCGCTGGAGGTCGGCGGGTCAGACAGGTTTGTTCTAACCGACCGTCGTGTGATCTATATCGGTGGCGATGAGGACCACCGCAACTGGTCGTTCGCCTCCCTCAGCGAGATCAGTTCGGTACGAGTCACGCGGATGGTAAGAGAACGCTCTTCGCTGATCTGGGGCGTACTCGGGTTGATCGCTTCGATAGCGATCTGGCAGGTTGCGACAAACGAGCGGGTCGGGATCATCGGCGGCATTGTCATGGCCGCGTTGGGTGCAATCCTTCTTTTCGACTACTACTTGAGAACCCCACCATCACGCCTCCTGTTCGACGCAGCAGGCAAGGATATCGGGGGTCCAATCATCCGCTCATCAGAGAACGGAGCGCGGTCGTTCGGTGACAGGGTGTTCGAACTCAAGGCACTCGAAAACGAGAAATTTGAAAAATCCACCCCAGTGAAACCGGCCGGGACTACAAGGCGATACCGCTATCCCAGGGCTTAACTAGCGATCTCTAGACAGGTGTAGACGTTGGTGCAGATGGTGCCTCGTCAATGGTCAATCCCGGCGTGACATCAAGGTCCAAACCAGATCGATCACCGCGTTTCAGATAGTGAAAGGCCGCGGCAGCGATCATCGCTCCGTTGTCCGTGCACAATACCGGCGGCGGCGATATTACGGGAACGCTTGATCGATCATTCAATGCCTCCCTGAGTGCTGCATTCGCTGCCACACCACCACCGATTACGATCCCCCGAACGCCGAATTCCTCGGCAGCCAGAGCAGTTTTGGTGGCGATAACGTCAGCGACCGCGTCCTGGAACGACCTGGCTAGCGCGGCCACTGCTTCTCTGTCAGGACCTCCCTCGGGAGCCGGGTAAATTCCTTCGGCACGAGCGCGGTGCAACACGGCAGTCTTAAGCCCGCTGAAACTGAAATCCCAGGTTCCGCGAATCCAGGCCCGCGGCAGAGGATTTGACTGTCGGCCACTCTCGGCGATCTTCTGGATTACCGGTCCCCCCGGATAACCCAGCCCCATTAAACGCGCCGCCTTGTCGAACGCCTCGCCCGCCGCATCGTCACGCGTACGTCCTATACGTTCGAACTCACCATGCGCCTTTAGCAGCGCAAGATCAGTGTGACCTCCAGAGACGACCAGGCAAAGCAACGGGAAGCCACATCTCTCTTCCGGCGGAAGGGGGAGCGAATTCCCTTGTACCGGGTCGTGCAACCACGCGGCGTACGCATGACCTTGGAGGTGGTTTATTCCAATCAAAGGCTTGCCTGAAGTGGCCGCCAACCCTTTTGCCATGTTGAGTCCAACG
>JAAZYK010000176.1 GCA_014239685.1 Dehalococcoidia bacterium
AGAACATGCCGATCATCGTCGGAGGTCCGACCGCGACCATGGGTCAGGTCCCGGAAGTGCTTCGACTGTGGCACGGGCGAATGGAACACTACGGGAATCCCCACGAGCACATCGATCTGGCGGTTGCGGTGAACGTCTATGTGGCGTCGACTCAGGAGCAAGCGGAGTCTGATATCGCAGGGTTGGAAGATGTGATTGAGAAGGAGTTTGCACGGGTCGGCAACCCGAGAACCGCTGACGGGAAGACGCCTGACGATTACAAGCACTGGGAGCACCGAGATCGAGACAGGTCAGTGGCTTCACAGCGCGCTCAAGACGCAGGAATCCTCCCGCTAATAGGGACGCCAGAGGTCGTAATCGAAAGAATCGAAACCCTGCGATCCCTCGGCATCAATTCAATCAGATGCGCCTTCGGAGCAGCCGGCCTGGATCAGGGCAAGATGTTAGATAGCATGCGAATGTTCAAAGAAGAGGTAATGCCGCACTTTGCGGATGCTGGCTAATTCCAATGTGATAACAATTTGCCCGCTTCTATTCTTAATTTGAAATTACTTTCAGACACCGGCCAGGGACGAAACTCAATATAGCCAGCGCCCCGTCCCAGTACACTGTTCCCGGTGCACACGCGTGATGCACAACAAGCACCAACACCGGGAGTTGATCGTGAGCGGGAGTGTTCACTCAATGGACTATTCAAGGCTTTTCTCTTCAAATATGCCGTTGCCGGTCGAGATGCCGGTCGGCCTCATGGCGGATACGAAATACGTCTTCTCCGTCACTTACGCCGACCAGGGTGTGTTCCCGACAGAAGGCTTGATCGATGCCCTTAGCGTCGCTATTCGACGTGATGGCCAGACTCTCTCCCAGTACCCGCCACCTCAGGGCCACCTCGGTATGCGTGAGCTGATTGCCGGCAACCTCGCCGGACAACGCGGAGCACCGGACATTGATCCTGAGTCAATATTCCTGAGCAGCGGCGCAGGCGGCGCGATCGGCGCCATCCTCGATGTGTTTGTCGACCCCGGCGACGTTGTGCTCGTCGAGGAATTCAGTTATCTGGGCACCATGAAGATGCTACTTGAGCGCGGCGCAGACGTCCGACACGTTCCCACCGACGATGAAGGTATGGACACCGACGCTCTTGACCGCATTATTGGAGAGGTGATCGCAGAGGGTAAACGCCCGAAAATGATCTACACCATCTCCGTCTACCAGAACCCGATGGGCGTGACCCTGAGCCTGAACCGACGCAGGCACATGCTCGAGATCTCGGGAAAATACGGTGTACCAATCTTTGAAAACGAGTCGTACGCAGACTTCAGGATTGACGGAGACCCGATCCCGCCGGCGATGCTCGGTATGGGTGACCCAAACCGCGTCATGTACGTCTCTGCCTACACCAAGCTGCTCGGGTGCGGTTTGAGACTCGGCTACGGGGTCGTGCCGGAACCCGTGATGGAGACACTCCGGAAAATCCGCTTTGGTGGGGCCCCCAGTCATCTCGCCTCGATGGCTGTCCACCAGTACATGACCGACAACCGGGAAGAGTACGTGACGGACGTTGTGTCGTCCCTCCGGGCCAGTCGGGACTCGATGCTTGGGGCGCTTTCGAAATACTTCCCGTCCAACACATCATGGAGCACTCCGGACGGTGGAATGATGTTGTGGGTGGAGTTACCGGAAGGTGCAGACACGCTTGCGGCACTTCCCGCCGCTGTGGAAGCAGACGTGAAGTACAACCCTGGACCGGTATTCAGGGCCGAGCGAGATGGCCACAACTTCCTGCGCTTGACCTACAGTCATAACTCGCCAGAAGAGATCGGCGAGGGGATAGAGATCCTGGCAGATGTTTTTCAACGCGAAGGACTGTTTGGATAGTCATGGCTGCTCCTGGTGTGGCCGACTAACTTCACTCTCTACGCTTTGATGCACGTGGGCGTTTCTGGCAGAGGGGTAATCCTGGTACGGCTGATGAATGCCGTTCGCTGGCGTTTTCTGGAGCCTCCTGTGAGGCTAGCTAACGCTGACGTCGTCCCCAACGGTGACTGTGCCGTCAAATAACGGTGTTACAAAGAGTCCGCGCTGGCCTTCGATCTTCTCTCGCAGCCCTGGCCGGATGTGATTCATGTTCTCGCATGGATCGCACAATTCACCGATCTTGAACTCCAGTCCATCTCCCACCTTCAAGGTCTGACCTTTCTCGAGGCCAAATAGCGATATACCCTTGACGGTGATGTTCTCCCGGAGCTGACCGGGCTCCACTTCAAGCACGTCCATGATGGCTCGATCCATCATCAGGATCTGTCGCGTGCTTCCGGCCTTCGAATGACGGTCCCCGACTAAACCCTCGCCAGCTTTTACTTCTGCGCTTTCGACTACGCTCATCGGTTGTCGGCGTGCGACGTTCAGGCGGATATCGACAATTTTCCCGGTGCTTGAGTCGCTCATGACAGGGCCTCCAACGTTGGATAATCGGCTGCACCGTTCGAAATGGCGCATTGGTTACAGAGGAGGCTAGCAGCATCGGTCCTCCCGTCAACATCATTGTCAGGGTCGCGAGTAAAACAACAGGATTTCTTCACTACCAGACCCATTAACGGCCACGCCGCTACACTCGCTGCATGGCCAACCAACGAATCGTCGTCGACCTTCATCTTCTCGCACTCATTCCCGCAAGCGGTGCCATGAAACGCCAACTCCGATGTACGATTACTGCGCCATGGTCGGAACGCTGGCCCCTCGCATCGTCAGTGGAATGATTCGGGATTCATCAAGAAACTTACCCCGGCGTCCGTTTTGAGGAGGAAATGTCCTTGATCGATCTGACCGACGAGATTAAAACCGCGATCGATAATGCGCTTGCCGATCAAGTGCCCTGTATTCTCGCCACCGCATCTGCGGACGGCATGCCTGGAATCGGCTACCGCGGCAGCGTGATGGCCTACGACGGCCAGAACCTGGCCTACTGGGAACGCGCCAAACGCGGAGGCCTGAGAAACATCCAAACCAGTCCGTACGTGATCGTGATGTACCGCAATCCCGCGACCCGACAGGCGTGGAAATTTTTCGGGAAAGCGACACTGCATGAGACTGGCGATGTCCGGGAAGCTGTGAAAAGACGCACCGTCCAAGCTGAAATCGACCGAGATCAAGACGGAAATGGGTTTGCTGTGATTATCGAGCTTGAACGCGTCGAGACGATGGCCGGCGAAGTCCTCATGTCCAAAGATTGAACGTCTCGAATACCTTGTTTGATAGCGAAATCGTATTCCTCGGCACCGGCACGTCCGAAGGCGTGCCGCGTGTCAGTTGTCTGACCCGCCAACCGCAGACTTGCAAAGTGTGCCCGGACGCGGTTTTACCCGACTCACACAATCGGCGGCGTAATACGTCGTTGCTGATCCGTTACAGATCGCCGGACAGCGCGGAAAAGAACGTTGTGATCGATGTAGGTAAGTTCTTTTATCACTCGGCGATCGATTGGTTTCCGAAAGTTGGGGTGACGACATTAGACGCCGTGATTCTCACCCACCAACATGCGGACGCCGTGGGCGGGCTGGACGATCCCCGTGATTGGA
>JAAZYK010000177.1 GCA_014239685.1 Dehalococcoidia bacterium
CCGGGAAGCGACGGTGGCGCGATCGATTGTGGGGTAATTACTGGGCCTCTCCGGTCTACGTCGATGGTCGGATCTATTTCCAGAGTGAAGAGGGACTGACCACAGTGATTGAGCCGGGTATCGTGTTTCGGGAAGTGACCAGAAATGAACTTGATGGGCGGACGTTGGCCTCTTTGGCGGTGTCAGACGGGTCCCTGTTTATTCGAAGCGATACCCATCTCTACCGTATCACTGAGAGCGGGAAGTAGGGTGCCTCTCTGGTCTGACCCCAGTGCTACGGACCGACCCATTCGGCTTTGAGCGCGTCTCGGTCCAGGCGTTCACCGTTCATGAATATATCGGTGATTGACCGGATATGGGCGATGTCGTCAAGTGGGTTCTCGTCGAGCACGATGAACGTCGCTTGTTTTCCAGCGGTTAATTGTCCGAGGTCGTCGAGACCGAGGAGGGCGGCAGGTCGGCTCGTTGCGGCTTGAATGGTTTCCAGCGGCGTTAGGCCCGCGGCGACCATGAGTTCCAGTTCCCGTAATTCGGTGTAGCCAAAGAAATGGTCCTGCACCCCGGAGTCCGCTCCCAGCACAATTTGTGCCCCAGCCGCGTTTAAGCTGGCGAGGCTACGCTGCATCGTGGCGTAGGACGTGCTCGCCTGGTCTACACGCTCACTGGTGCGGCGTTCGAATGATGCCTTCGCCCGGGTGATGACGTCCGGCGGAACACTTTCGAGAAGCAGCGGGTCATCCAGCCATTCCGGAGGTTCCCGATGTGTCCCGCGTTCCGAAATGCCTAGGTTCGGCATGACTAGGATGTTGTTGTTCGCGATGGCCTCAACCAACGGGCGGGACATTTCTTCGTCGCGCACCAAATGGGCGAATCCGTCGACGCCGGCCTCGATGAGGTCGGCGGCATCAGCAGCGTAGTAGACGTGCGCGATGACCGGCAGGTCGCGTGCGTGGGCCTCATCGATAATCGCGCGATACAGGTCGGGCTCAAGTTTTTCGACGTTTCCGTTCCGATCGTCGACCCATATCTTGACAACATCAACGCCCCGACCGGCGAGTTCCCGAACGGCGTCCCGAGCTTCCACTTCGGTGGTGACACCAACCGCCGAGGCGCGGAGCGCTGCGGCACCAGGGCCCGCATCTGGCGCGGCCAGCCCGCGGCCGGCGGTGAGTAACCGCGCTCTCCCTGGCATGTCGCGCTCTTGGTCAGCGCGAATCTCGAACACGACGTCTCCGGCATCCGTCCCGAGTGACACAATCGCGCCGACACCGTAATAGGCATACCGGTTCAAGTGGTCGATCACCGTCGCTGTGGTGTAGTTTGCTGCGTCATAACTGAGGTCATCCTGGTAGCCCACGTGGCCGTGATATGACACCAGCATCGGCATGACGGTTTTTCCGGAGAGGTCCACACTTGCGGCGCCCGGCGGGAGTGCTAACTCGCCTCGCCTGCCAACGGCCATGATACGACCGTCATCAACCAGGAAGGCGGAGTCGTCAATCGGTTCGCTATCGGTCCCGGAAATCAGGACCGCGCCTTCATAGAGTCGCGCGGAACTCGTCGGCAGTGGCGCTGTGGATCCGGTCTCCGTGCCACCGCAGGCCACTGCTTGCAGTATGACGGTAAGAGCTAGGAACGGCAGGCGAGCACGGTGACGCAGTCGGGTCGTGAAACGGGCGATTAATGGAAACTGATTTAAGGTCATAACGTGTCTGTCCAAAACAGGCGAATTATACGCCTGAATGGACATATGCTCGTGATCGCCCTCAGGGAAGTGTTCTGGCGCTGTGATAAATGCATGTCAGCCATGAATTAAGGTTGAGGTCCCTGTTAGAATGGAAGTTGGCAGATCGAGCAGACGATCGCTCGCCTGTGTTCGTCAGTTTGCACATCGGACCTGGAATTGGTCCGACCGCCTGTCTTAATTCATGTGGGGGCGTCACGGCTTCGACGGGGATAGCGGAATCGTAGGAGGCATGCCGAGCACCATCGACTCGTTAATCCGATGGAAAAACCTGTAACTGCGGACTCGCAGCTTGCAATCGCTGCTTAATTAAGTAGCGCGTCTACCTTGTGCACGCCCACGGCGTGAGGATAGATGCCATACAGTGGGCTGGTCATCACGCGTGGCACCGACACGGGATGATGAGATTAATCGGGGCTGGCCACCGGTGATTTCTGCCACTCTTCGACACCGGCGGTGAGACTTAAAGAGCGGACACGCATGTAGAGTCTTACGGAGACGTATTTTCGGACGCGGGTTCGACTCCCGCCGCCTCCACCATTTAACTCTCGTTCTGTCAGTCAGTTAGTCATCTGTGATCGCCCCGTCTCCATTAATGTCTCCAACAGCGGGACATTTTTAGGTTGGTCCAGCAGCCTCACCGTCGCTTCTACCGTGGCGGGCGTCAGGTGCATAGAGCTACGTCGTCGAGAGCTCCTTAACGTGATAGTGCCCGTGCCGGCCAGACAGGCCGGCCGTCTACTGAAATTGTGGCCACCCACTGCGGGTCGAGCAGCATCGTGTGACTACGATCCGGTGAGAGCTGATCCTCTGGGAACAGTTCACGAATCCGCACGAATACCAGGCGTCCCTCTTCTGATCCCACGAACCGCATCCCACCAAAGCCAACTCTGGCGTGACCGCGGGTATCGTCGGCGAAGACAATCTGATCGGTAGGCAGCGACACTCTGAGGCCATTTGGGAAAAGGACGAAGGTGCCTGGTGGGCCGTTTCCAATAACCGGAAGTGCCGATGTCTGGTTTGATTCCCGGAGGAGGGACGTCGGCGCTACGAAGTCGATGAGCAGTGGACCGTCTTCCATCTGGTGCTTCGACCGGCCCGACACTAGTAGTGCAACACGGCGGCCCCGAGCAGATGGGCGATGTAGGGAATGGACGTGTCCTTCCGTACCTGGCCCGCGTGCAGCTCGGTGGCATAGGTCAGAGCTGATCCGAAGCGACCCGACTTCAGAAGCACCTCCATGTTTTCTTGTCGAAGGCACTCTTTTCCTTCTCTAAGGCGTTCCCTTTCAAAGGCTTCCTTTAAACAATTTACTGGCATGAACCTCAGGCCTTATCGTTTTACGATTCCTGGTGTGACCCAATCGGCCATCTTCGACTTAATGCCCATGCTCAAGGAATCTCTTCTGGAATATCCACAACACCACCACGTTTACGGATCTCGGTAATCTGTTTCAAGAGTCTAGCCCACGTACGACGATGCACCTCGTCAAACCCCTCCGGCGTTTTCACCGCCCCATTAGAGATAGCGGCCGTCATTCTAATAATCTCGTCCGTCGAAACTTCCGGTTCTGGCAGTATGTCGTCGTGGCGAACAAACAGAACCCCATCGGCTGGTTGAGTCCAATACTTTTCTGCTTCAACTTGCGGTCTAGACTTTCTGATAGCCGGACGCTTGACGGTCTCGGTCGAACCAGCCGTGGATCGCGCGGACCTGACCTTCCGTCCTAAGTCTCCACCATTGCAAGACATCGCAACGTAGCGCTTACTCGTGATCCAGCAAGACTGCGCCTGATTCCA
>JAAZYK010000178.1 GCA_014239685.1 Dehalococcoidia bacterium
CCCCGCTTGAGACGGCGTGCGCCGCTACGCGATCCCAGGGCACGGTCATCGTGGTCGGCGGGTTCCGGGGCGTTCTGCCGTATGCGTTCCTACCGCCCTTGATGAGTGAGCTGACGTTCAAGCTCTCTTTTGGGTACGGGACTGTTCACGGGAAGCATGATTACGACGTGGCGATCGACATGTTGTCTAACAAGGACACCGGGTTCAACGGCATCGTGACCCACACGGCGTCGCTGGATGAGATCCAAAAGGGCTTCGACCATGCGTACGATAAGACGAGTGGCTCGGTGAAGGTTCACATAACCGCCTAGGGATGGTGGCCTCGATACGCCACACAAAGCAGGCAACTACACCCAGGTGTTGAACTGCCGGGAAGGCAGCGTCCCCATCGGCGGCAGCCAGCCCTGCGCGTCTGACCGGGCCGGGTGCGCGGCAAGCCATTCCTCGTTCATTGATCCGCCCAGGCCGGGAGCTGTCGGTATCGGCAGGTAGCCGTCCTGTTGTATCGGAAAATCGCCAATAAAGGCGTCCTGGAACCAGGGCTTCATCCCACCCTCATGGATCATGAAGTTTGGAGTGGATGCATCGAGCTGCAACGCAGCGAGCACGTCCATCGGGCCGTGGATAGCATGGGGCTGAAATCCCACGTACTGTGCCTCTGCCATGGCGGCGATTTTCTTCAACTCCATTATTCCACCGCCCTGGATTACGTCAGGCTGGATCATGGCGACGATCTGCCTTTTCAGGAGGTCTTCATAGTCCCACTTGGTGAAAAGTCTCTCGCCCGTTGCGATCGGTATGTTTACCGAGTCAGCAACCCTTTTCATGGCATCGAGGTTGTGGAATGGAACCGGTTCCTCGAACACGAACGGCCGATAAGGCTCCATCGCGTTGCCGACTCTGATGGCGGCGGAGGGCGTCAGGCGCCCGTGCACCTCGACGAGAAGTTCTACCTGGTCTCCAACGGCTTCACGGACCGCTTTGAGTGTCGCAATGGCCTTGTGCTCAGCCTCCGCTGTAATGAACTGGCCTTGATGGTCGAACGGGTCGCCTTTTAGCGCGGTGACGCCCTGGGATACGTAGGACATGGCCTGTTCGACCGCGGCCTCCGGCGTAATTCCGTCCCAACGTCCGTACGCCCAGATCCTGTCCCTTAAGGGACCGCCGAGCATGTCGTAGACCGGCAGTCCGGCGGCTTTGCCCTTGATGTCCCATAGGGCCATCTCTATACCGCTGATGGCCGATATTTGTATCGGGCCTCCCCTCACGAAGAAGTGGTGATAAAGGGTCTGCCAGATTTTTTCGATGTGGCCGGCATCTTCGCCGACGACCATGCCGCCAAACTCCTCCACCATGGAAGCTACGCTGAGTGGCCCGCACGTAGAATCCCCCCAACCGGTAATCCCTTCGTCAGTATCGACTTTGACGGCCACGTAGTTGGCTGTCGCCTTCATCCCAACCGACTCAAGGTAAGGATTGGAAATCGGGTCTGGTGCGAATGGAATCGCTGTGACTGCCGTGATCTTCATGTCATTGCTCTCTATCTGAACCCTGCCTCGCGCTGTGATTCGCCAACCAGTGTCCAGGAATCTACTGGCGTTCCGTGCGTAAGGCTGTTGTGAGGCAGGTCGAGGTGTTAGGGCGGGCCGCCATTATCATCCGATAGAGCCCGCATGAAGTCGATTAGATCCTTCAGTTCTGATTCGTCGATGTTATCGGAAACGTTGTGCGTGGTCCCCGCCCGGAGCACTTGTTGGAGCGTGGCCGCGCTCCCGTCGTGGAAATAGGGCGCGGTCAACCATATGCCTCGTAACGACGGCGTGTCGAAGTTTGTACCACGCCCGTGGGAGTTCTTCTCAGTGGTTGGATCGCCCGTGCCCACATCGTGTAACTGTAGGTCTGTATAGAGTGGTGGAGTGTGACACGTATGGCAGTTCAGCGCCTCAAATACCGACCTCCCACGGCCTATGACCTCTCTGTCACCTCCATAAGGCGAGAGTGGGATCTCAATCGATGCGATATAGGTCGCAAGGGCGTCCAATTCCTCGGATATACCAGAGTGTGGTGGACCTAGAGAGTCGTGAGCCTTTCCTGCGATCAATCCATTACCAAACTGGATTTCCTCGATAGTGATCTCCACGTCCTGGAGTTCATCCAGGTCTCCTGACCAGTGGATGGGCAGCGTCTGGGCGACCCCGACCAGCGAGGGAGTGTTTCTTGGGCCGTCCGGGAAACCAAGCCAGGTGCGAGCATCCATCGTGCCATCGAAGTGACATGTCGCACACGAGATCCAGTTATCTGTTGTCAGGGCAGGTTCCGCAGCTGAATTGAACAGCTTCTTGCCGAGCAGCACCGGTGCCGCGATGGGGATCTCCGTCACCGGGATCGTATCGGTGACAGTGAGCGTTTTGGCGTTAATAACAGATAGTGTTCCATCGAGAACGTTATTGACAAAGATACGTGACCCATCGGGAGTGATGGCAATACCGCGTGGGTTTGCGCCTACTGCGAGGTGCGCCAATTTCCTGTTGGTGCTGAGGTCGATTACAGAGACGTCGTCGCTACCTGCATTTGCAAGGTAGAGGGTCTTCCCATCAGGGGAGAGTGCCGCTGCGAACGGCATGTTGACCGGCTCATCTGCCGTATCGAGAGTGATGCGCTCTGGAACCAACAACTGCAACTTAGCCATGTCTAATACGTTGACGACTGGAAAGACCGTGGTGTCAAAAAGCAGGGCGGTGTTCGTGATGTTTGAGCGCGTCTGTGGGAGGTACGCTTTTGTCCCATCCGGGGCGATGACGACAAACTGAGACAGGTTAGTATCTGCCCCGGTCGATGCCGTTCCACGCACGGTGGATGTCAGCAGGTCAATAACTGTGACGAGTCCAGTAAATAGATGGGTCACAAACAGGCTTTGCCCATCTCGACTTAGTGCCAGGCCTGACGGAAAGGCATCAACCGGTATACGAGTCGAGAACTCCCCGGTCTTCAAGTCAAATACGCTTACGGTTCCGAGCCCAAGTTCAGTAACAAAAGCCTGAATTCCATTCGTGACCACTCCGTAGGGCATGGAGCCGACAGGGTATTGC
Organism: Dehalococcoidia bacterium; assembly: GCA_014239685.1. Classification (GTDB taxonomy): domain Bacteria; phylum Chloroflexota; class Dehalococcoidia; order Lucifugimonadales; family Lucifugimonadaceae. The sequence goes on from JAAZYK010000178.1 coordinate 3,090, forward strand.
GTGAACTCCACAGCGTGGCCAAGGTCGACGGTGGATAGTGTTGCCGAACCGTGATTGGCAACCAGCGCCATTTTCGAGTCGGGTGTCAGGGATAGGGTGCGGGGGTCGTCGCCGACAGGAATCTCAGCTACAACCGCTAAGGTGATAGCGTTGACGAGCGTGATCGAATTGCTGTCCGGATTGACCGCGACTACAAGCCTGCCGTCCGGGGATACAGCCACAGCGGCGGCGGCGATCGGACGGCTGAGGGGCATGGCGGGAGGGGGACGTACAGCCGAGGCGGATGGCTCCGGTGAGATTTCCGCGATGGCTGTTGGTTCGAGGACAGGCGTAGAAGTCTCCACCGCGGTAGCACCAGACGTGGACTGGATCTGTGCGTCGGTCGGGGTACGTGCAGCGCAGCCCACGAGCAGGAGTATGGCGGGCAGGGTTAACGCAATGCGAGCC
>JAAZYK010000179.1 GCA_014239685.1 Dehalococcoidia bacterium
TCCAGCATTGCCTGAACGCCCTTGTTCTTGAACGCAGACCCGCAGGTTACCAGCACCACTTCGTTGGCGAGCGTCCTTCGCCGAAGAGATGCCTTCATCTCTTCGTTTGAAAGATCACCTTCCTCGAGGTACTTTTCCATAAGGTCTTCATCAGCCTCGGCTGCAGCTTCAAGCAACTGCTCCCGAAGTTCATTACAGCGGTCCTGCAGATCTTCCGGGATCTCACGTTCTTCAAACTTTGTACCGCGAGTCTCCTCATCCCAGTAGATGGCTTTCATCTTAATAAGGTCGACAACCCCTTCGAACTGATCTTCAGCGCCGATTGGCACTTGCAGGGTGACGGCATTGGATCCGAGGCGACTTTTGATCTGCTCAACTACTCGGAAGAAATCTGCGCCCGTGCGATCCATCTTATTGATGAAGGCCATACGGGGCACACTGTACTTGTCGGCCTGGCGCCACACGGTCTCTGACTGCGGCTCAACACCGCCAACCGCACAGAAAACGCCAACGGCGCCATCGAGGACTCGGAGGGAGCGTTCCACCTCAATTGTAAAGTCCACGTGGCCCGGAGTATCGATAATATTGATTCGATGCTCGTCATAGGTCTGATCCATCCCACTCCAGAAACAGGTGGTCGCGGCGGATGTAATCGTGATGCCCCGCTCCTGCTCCTGCTCCATCCAGTCCATAACTGCATTGCCGTCATGCACCTCACCAATCTTGTGTGAGATGCCGGTATAGAACAGGATACGCTCAGTAGTGGTCGTTTTCCCGGCATCGATATGGGCCATGATGCCGATATTTCGATAACGCTCAAGGGGTGTTTGTCGAGGCACTTTGATGATTCCGTGGATAGTTCGCGATGGGTTGGAGAGTTGCCTTGGGGGTCAGAACCTAAAATGCGAGAACGCTTTGTTGGCTTCCGCCATCCGATGGACGTCGTCTTTCTTTCGCGCCGCACCGCCGCGCTTGTCCGCCGCGTCCATAAGCTCTCCCGCCAGACGGTCGGTCATGGATTTCTCATTACGCTTTCTTGCCGCATCGACCAACCAGCGCATAGCAAGCGCGTTGCGCCGACTTGGGCGTACCTCAACGGGGACCTGGTAAGTTGCGCCGCCAACTCGGCGGCTCTTGACCTCAACTACCGGGCGCACATTCTCAAGGGCCTGATAAAACACTTCGATCGGCTCGGACGAGCCCCGGGTCTCGATCGCATCCAGCGCGCCATACAATACCCGCTCGGCTATAGACTTCTTGCCATCCTGCATCATTACATTGATGAATTTGGCAATCGTCTGGTCACCAAACTTTGGATCAGGCAGTATCGTCCTTTTCGGAACTTCGCGACGTCTTGGCATTTTTAAAGCTCTTCCTTCATCTGTTCAGTAACTGGTTACCGGTGTCGAAGACATTTTCTGTCACGCCTCCGTATCCGGATAACCCTGTGGCCGTACCCATAGCTTTGGCCGACGACGCAACGCGTCGCTACCGGCGGCCAGTGGCCCCCGGTTTAAATCGATCCGGTGAGACAGCTTTTTGTCGCTAGCGGCGTGATGCCCCCTTCGCGACTTCTGTGCCAATCTTTTTCGCAAGATCAGCTTTGTCACCGTGGCCGGTCAGCTACTCCGGCCTGTTTTACGGTTTCAACAACCCCGGTGCCTGTCTAGAGGACCCGGAGCAATCCCGTTTGATTAAGCCCGCTACGACTTAGGTCGCTTTGCGCCGTACTTCGAACGACCTTGTCGCCGTTCCCCCACACCAGACGTATCCAGCGTTCCCCGAACGGTGTGGTATCGCACACCGGGTAAATCCTTCACCCTACCGCCCCGAATCAATACGACCGAGTGCTCCTGCAGGTTATGCCCTTCCCCACCAATGTAACTTGTCACCTCATAGCCGTTGGTGAGTCGCACCCTGGCGACTTTTCGGAGAGCTGAATTCGGCTTCTTCGGTGTCGTGGTGTACACACGCGTGCACACGCCGCGCTTCTGTGGACAGGCGGCGAGCGCCGGCACGTTTGACTTTTGCGTCTGACGCGTCCGAGGCTTTCTGACAAGTTGGTTGATCGTCGGCATTGCTTAGTTTTCGTTAAAATTTGGCTCCGAAGTCAGTCCGCCGATGCCGGCTACACTGAACCCCGGAAAGGGCGGCGATTCTATGCAGAACCACGAATTTTGTCAACATTGGTCTGTTTTTCTCGTGTTTTGCTACCGTCTCAGGCATCATTGCTATGCAACCTCCGCCGGCGAAGAACTATTTTCCTCGGTCAGATTTTCCAGGATTCCCAGCTCTTCGATCTCCCCGTCTCCCTTAGCTTTCTCTTGTCTACGACGCCTACGTTCCTCATGATGCGCCAGTCCGGTTCCGGCCGGGATCAAACGTCCCACGATCACGTTCTCCTTGAGCCCTCTCAGGTGGTCGACCTTGCCTTGCATGGAGGCTTCAGTCAGGACCCGGGTGGTCTCCTGGAACGACGCGGCGGAAATAAAGGAATCCGTACTTAGCGAAGCCTTTGTAATGCCGAGCAGGACAGGCGCAAAGGTCGCAGGGGTTTTTCCCTCGGCTACCAGCGCGTCATTCTGCTCGAGCAGGGCCGAACGCTCCACCTGGTCAGATTCCAGGTATCGGGTGTCGCCGGACTCCACGATGCGTACCCGACGGATCATCTGTCGGATAATTACCTCAATGTGTTTGTCATTGATCTTCACACCCTGCAGGCGATACACATCCTGGACCTCGCTCACGATGTAGTCGGTCAGGGCCACGAGTCCACGCAGTTCCAGCACGTCTGCCGCGGCAAGGGGGCCCTCCACAATTGCATCACCTTTCTCTACAGTCTCGCCGTCAAACACGCTGATGTGGCGATCTTTTGGGATTGACATCTCATGCAGTTCACCCAAGTCATCCGTGATCTCGAGTCGGGTCTTGGTCTTTACCTCTTTCCCAAATGAGATGACCCCCGTGGCCACCGCGAGTATCGCCGGCTCTTTCGCCTTTCTGGCTTCAAAGAGTTCGGCAACCCTCGGCAGACCCCCGCTGATGTCACGGGTCTTGGAGCTTTCCTGCGGAATGCGTGCCAACACTTCGCCGACACCAACCTTCGCCCCAACACTCACCACAATGGAGGCACCCGGAGGCATCTGATGCTGCGCTTTGACTTTGTTCCGGCCGTCCACCAGTTCAACCGTCGGTTTGATATCTGAGGTCGAACCGCGTCGGCTCTTTGGGTCCAGAACCAGAAAAGTACTTGAACCAGTCAAGTCATCGATCTGCTCAGTCACGGACATCCCTTCAACCAGATTATCAAACCGGACCTTGCCCGCCACCTCACTGATGATGGGATGGGTGTGCGGATCCCAGGACGCGATGACTTGTCCACTCTCCACCTGATCGGTATCGCTCACGGTCAACTCTGCGCCGTAGGGAACACGATGCCGCTCCCGGTCGATTCCATGCTGGTCGTGAATCACCAGTTCACCCGAAC
>JAAZYK010000017.1:0-4289 GCA_014239685.1 Dehalococcoidia bacterium
CTGCCTAAGCTTGTAGGAACCGATTAGGTGCAATCGGGTCGATGTTAATTCCGAGTACCAAGAGGACGAATTTGCCGGAGATACGAATTTCTGAGGGCGAGAGCTTCGAAAGCATGCTGCGTCGCTTCACGAAGCGCGTTCAGCAAGAAGGGACTCTGTCCGAGGCCCGTCGCCGTCAGCACTTCGAGCCGCCGACGAACCTTCGCAAGAAGAAGGCAGCCGGAAAGCGCCGCAAGAGCCTAAAGGCGCAACGCAAGAACATGTAACGTCACTGCCCACGGCAGTGTTTAAAGCGAAAAGGACCGGTTGTTGACCGGTCCTTTTGTTTTCTACCGACTTGCAGGTATTGATTATTTTCTGAAAAGTATCAATAGCAGGACTGTTTCGCATCGTCCGGGGGTCAGTTACGATTTCGTTATGAAATTCGGCATCCTTGTATTCCCAGGCACATGGAGCGATCGCGATTGCGGTCACGCACTTGAAACGCTCGGCCAAGAGATCGAGTACGTCTGGCACGCCGACACTGACGTCGATAGATTCGACGCACTGGTAGTGCCGGGCGGCTTCTCATACGGTGACTACCTTCGAGCAGGGGCAATCGCACGTTTCGCCCCGGTCATGGAATCGGTTTCGAAGTTCGCAGTAGACGGTCGCGGCGTGATCGGCATATGTAACGGGTTTCAGATCCTTTGCGAAGCCGGGTTGCTTCCGGGTGCTCTCATGCGAAACGACCACCTGGAGTTCCGGTGCACCTGGACCGATCTCCGGGTCGAGAACGACCGGACAATGTTCAGCCACACCGCGAGATCGGGCGACTTGCTCAAGGTACCGATCTCACATGGCGAGGGCAGTTACCAGGCGGATGAGGACACAATCACCGAGTTAGAAGATAACGATCGGGTCGTGTTCCGATACTCAGGACCGTCTGGCGAAATCACTCCCAAGTGGAACCCGAACGGCTCGGTGAACAACATCGCCGGGATCATCAATGAAACCGGCAACGTCCTCGGCATGATGCCGCATCCGGAAAGGGCCTGCGACCCACTGATTGGTGGAGAGGACGGAGCAGCCATATTCCGAGCCATGTTCACAGAGATCTCAGCGCTCAGCTGACCATATTCCCTCTCCCACACAACGACAGACACTGCGATTGTAAAAGCATTGGTAAGGCAACCACGCGTTCCCTTTGCCAGGGCGAGGGATGTAAACGAGGGGAAGAAGACCATCTAACTGGCCGGTTGAATTAGCGAACCCCATTCCACGTCAAACATACTGTCAAAATGCGCCGGCACCGTTCGAACACACAACAGAGGAATTTGGTCCCAGAATGAGCACACAGATACCGATCCGCGTACTAAATACCAACTGGTGCCCTTACTGCCGCATTCTCAAAGACTTCCTGGACAACCAAGAAATTCCTTATGAAGAGTTCAACGTCGATGAAGACGACGACGCGTTGGCAGAAATCAACAAGCTGCAAAACGGTGGACGCACAGTTCCAACCGTCGTATACGCAGACGGGACCCACGACGTAAACCCCAGCGCCGCACGACTAATGGAAAAACTGGCTGCGGTTTAACCAACTCTGGGGGCATGAACACCATAGGGCCGAATGACTACGCGCCCCCTGGGCGATACCAATCGACCGTTACAACCCTATTGCGACTACTTAATGAAACCTGGCGACGAATCCGGTTTATCTCCGTACGCCCGTGGCCCCACACATCGAGAGGAAACAACTGAAATGACGATTTCCCCCGGTTCACTGGCGAGCTTCAGCGCTCGCCGACCATGGTGGACATTACTGGGTTTCGCGCTCGTTATGGTCGCTGCGCTGGGATCGTTCATATCACTCGTTCCGGACGCTTTGGACGGCGACGATGGCCCCACCAAGACGCTGGAGTTTGAAAGGGCGGCAAACCTCGAACGCCAACGTTTCGCTGATCTTGACGAAGGTAACGGAGATAGCGGTCGTTCCGGTCCGGACGCAGGTGGCCGATCAACGTTGACCGAGTTCATTTTGATCTCCTCGGACTCCGCCATACCCGGTGACCCAGAATTTACGAACTTTCTTGTCGACGCCGCAACAGAGATAGCAGTGGCCGCCGACGGACTTGTTGTTGGCAACCTCGCCGAGTACGAGACGCAGGTTTCTGAGGACGGGACAACTCTCCTCATCATTGTCCAGGTGTTCGAGAGCCACAAAGACGACATCGAGTTCCTGATCGACGCAGCCGCAGACCTTAATCGGGACGGATTTCTTGTGCAGGTCTTTGGAGACGCGAGCCTCAACCACACATTTGAGACCCTGGCCGAAGAGGATCTGACAACCGGCGAGTCGATCGGCATTGGCGTTGCACTAATAATCCTGGCTCTCGTTTTCGGCGCGGTGGTGGCCGCAGTGATCCCAATCCTCCTAGCAATTGCGGCGATATTCATAGCCATCGGCCTGACCGGGGTTATTGGTCAGTTTGTTGAATTGAACGAGTTTGTGCCGAACATCATGACGATGATCGGCTTGGCGGTCGGAATCGACTACTCGCTCTTCATTCTTTCCCGCTACCGGGAGGAACGCGCAAACGGATTGTCCGAGACAGACGCCGTAGCCAAGGCTTGGGCCACGGCGGGTCGCGCTGTCGTTTTCAGCGGAATTACCGTCGTCTTTGCGTTGCTCGGCATGCTGTTGATCCCTGAGCGGGTGTTCCAGGCGTTTGGCGTCGGATCCATCCTCGTTGTATTCGTCGCAGTATTCACGAGCCTGACGCTTCTGCCTGCGATGATCGGCATCATGGGAGACCGCGTTAACGCGGTAAAAGCGCCGATCATCCCTACGCTGGTAATGTTCGGCATAGGTGTCGGAATCGTGGGCTTGATGTGGGGCATCGGACCCAACGTGATGCTCGTCTCTGCCATCGTGTTCCTACTGCTGATCATTTCCACCCTGGTACGACGTTTCGCCGGGCTCCACATACCGGGATTTGGAGGTGGCTCAGAAATATCTTCAAATGATTCTCAGGCGGGATTCTGGAACACCATCACAATAGCCGTGATGAAAAAGCCATGGATTAGCATGTTGGCGGCGACGGCATTTCTGTTGATCCTTGCGTACTTCTTCCTGGAACTTGAAAAAGGCACAAGCGGCATTGCCGTACTCCCGGACGAGGAGCCCGCCAAGAAGGCGTTCCAGACGCTGGACGACAAGTTTGGATTCGGCAGTGATGCCCCGGCCCTGATCGTGATCGACGGTAATGTTGGCTCAGGATCGTTCCAGATAGCCATCGAAAATCTCGAAGCCGCCATGATCGCGGAACCCGGGTTGAATGACCCAGAAATCAGGGTCGAACCGACCGTCAATCTGGCGACCCTCAAATCAACCATCCCCGGAGACCCGAACAACCAGCAAGCACTGGTCACAATCAGACGCCTCCGTGGTGAGTTGATACCGACCGCCTTCAAGGGCGTCCCGATCTCAACCTACGACGCATATGTGGGCGGTGTTTCGGCACAGGTCGTGGACTCCGTCAAGCTGACCGACGACTACATGCCGATCGTGATCGGTATCGTGCTCGCGCTCAGCTTCATACTGTTGTTGTTCGCCTTCCGGTCCATCACAATCTCGATCGCATCGATAATCATGAATTTGCTTTCCGTCGGCGCGGCATACGGACTTGTCGTGCTCGTGTTCCAGAAGGGTTTTATGATCGAAATCTTCGGGTTTGAACAGGTGGAGCAGATCGAGTTCTGGCTGCCGCTGTTCATGTTCAGCATTCTGTTCGGCCTCTCAATGGACTACCACGTGTTCATGCTCAGCCGCATCAAGGAACGATTCGACGAAACCGGCAACGCACCGGAATCGGTGGCGTTTGGTTTGCGCACAACTGCGAGCATCATCACCGGTGCCGCGCTCATCATGGTGGCGGTATTCGGCGGATTCGCACTCGGTCAGATCGCCTTCTTCCAGGCGATGGGTTTCGGACTCGGAGCAGCCGTCCTCCTGGACGCAACCATCGTGCGATCTCTACTTGTGCCTAGCGTGATGCGGCTGTTAGGCGAGCGCGCTTGGTACTTCCCAAAATGGTTGGAGTGGATGCCAAACATCTCTATCGAGGGCACACCGCCAGAAACACAATAGACAACACAAACAACCAGCGTCTGCGGCGGTGGGTCTCTTGACGCGCATTCCGCCATATCCGATTAAGTTTTCGATCACACCCATCTCCCACCGGAAGATTGGGGTCAAGGGTGTTCAAAGGAGGGACCGGCCCTCGCCGGGCCATCACAGTCCGGCC
>JAAZYK010000017.1:4299-20827 GCA_014239685.1 Dehalococcoidia bacterium
AGGGTGTTAAAAGTAGGGACCGGCCCTAAATCAACTCCAAGCGCTCACACATCTCGCGCACCTCACGGAACGCCGTCTCGTCAGGCTTGCGTGCCGGGAGTCTTGGGTAGGCGGAAGTAAACACGCCTCGCAGTCGTAGGATCTCTTTTGCCATCCAGTAGTTCATCCCTTGCCCGTAGCGATACATTTCGACTAGGTGCGTATACCGTTCCCAGCGTTCCGCCGCGCCCGAAGTATCGCCAGAGCCGTACTGCTCCCATACCTCACACAGGACGTCGACAATGGCAATACTAGCCATCGCGCCCTCAGAGCCGCGATTCATTTCTTCGATCAGGAACGCACCATTCACACCACCTAGTAAGACTAGGGAATCACCGGCCAGTCGTTTCGTATCGGCAAAACGAGGAGGGGTCGGTAATGTTTCGACCTTCGCATGACCGAACGCCTCGTGATCATCAGCCAGTTGCGCCATTAATGCAGGAGTAATCGACGCACCAGTTCGATCTTGCAACATGATAGGTATGTCTACCGAATCGGCCACACTGAGGTAGTGGCGGCGCACGTCCTCGACGGGGAATCCGCCAAAACCGTCAGGCGAAATCATCGCCATGTTGGCTCCCAGTTCCATCGCGCGCCGGCTCCGTGAAATCGTGACCGAAGTTGATTGACCACTGGTGCCGATCACGATTGGTTTACGACCATCTACATGTCGAACCACCGCGCTTATCACCTGATCACGTTCGACATCAGTCAACTTGTTCAATTCGCTAGCCACGCCAAGAGCTATTCCATGCACCCCCGACTTGATGGCGAAATCTATCTCGGACTCGAGGTCCTCGTAAAGAACCCCTCCAAACTCATCAAACGGCAGTTGCAGTATGGGGACGATTCCAGAAACGCGTACTTTTGGCAGTTGAATATCTCCTTGTCTGATGAGATCACTCTGTGAACCATACCCTTTCAGGCGTGCCATCGATAATGGCATCCGGTTTACCGCCGGACAATCCAAAATCATTCTGAGGTGATCAGAACTCCCTGCAGACACCATAACGCCTCAGGATTTGCAACGAATTGCGAAAGAGATGGCAGGTACATCATCACACCGGGCCAATTCGATCTGAACGTAGAATCGGCAGATAAAGTACTTGATTCAGTTGCGTCATGTAAGAAGTTAGGGGCAGCTTGTAAACGCCCCTGTCACACCCCGGCTCTCCGAGATCCCACTGACACAACCACCTCTTCGGGACCGCGCCCTGTCGTCGTGATCAACCTCAACGCCACGATCACCATACCGAGAGCGACCACTGTTACGAAAGCCTTGTACCCGTCGTAACCGGGTACGGCGAGAATAGCCACTCCACCCAATACAGCACCCACCATGCTACCCGCCGGGCCCATGGCACTATTCACAAATACCGCCGCTCCCAGCCGATCACCCGAGTGCTGATATATCAGCGCCGTCATACCTGTCTGGGCCAACCCCATCAAAAGACCATACTGAAAAAAGAGAACCGCCGAAAGGTACGGTGACGGGGCAAACCATACGAACACAAATACCGTCGCTCCGGTCAACATGATCGCCAACGCCGTCAGTTTCATTACACCAAATTTGGCGAGGAACGGGCCTCCGATGAACGCCGACAGCATGAATCCTAACGGTCCAACAAAGAACATCGGAACGAGCCATCCTTCTTTCCCGGGGTGAAGGACAACAAAGAATGCGGCAAGAAAACTAAAGACAAGCCCAAATGTAATCTGAGATATGAATCGCATCCCCAGCACGGTGCGAACTACTGGCATCCCGACCACGCGACCAGCTTCCGCCAGACGGCTTTTGTACGATATCTCGGAAACCGACCCGGGTAACGAGGGAAGTCCAAAAGCCACAAATAGTCCCACCATCGCGGTCACCAATCCATACACGATGAGACCTGTTTGCCAGTGGACGAATTCTCCTAGCACTCGAAGTCCTGGGGCAAATATACCCGGGCCAGCGGACATCGCACCGATCACAAAACCAGTCCTAACAACACGCGTTTTGGGATCAGACCAAGCCCTTGCAATAGCGGCCAACGTGGCGGCGAGCACGATCCCAGCTGCCGCACCCGTAATCGATCTGGTGATCAACAGGGCCGCGAAATTTTCCAATACTCCCGAGAGAATAGAGGTTCCTGCGACAACGATTAGCGCCGTTACCAGCACCCGTCGGATAGTCATCTGGCCGATCAGCGGTGCCAACGCGAGGGCTGCCGTTACACCACCCAGATAGGTCGCCGTTCCAAGTTGACCAGCGACCCCTGCAGATAAACCGAAATCAGCAACGATCTCATTAAGAAACGGAGCCATGCTGGCCTCGTGAGGAAACGAAAACGTAATCGAGGCCATTAGCGCCGGGAGTGTGAGGAATTTTATCCCGGCACGGTTCCGTATGTTCATAGACGCAAAAGGATACACACAATATCAACCACAAAATCGCCAGAACGTACGACATTAACAGCACATCAGACAAAACATGCGTGCCCTAAAACAACCAGCCGCCAAACAGTAGGCGTGGCCACCGAGCTTCGAAAACCGCTCGCGATTTTGTTAAGACCTTCAGTACGGTCGGTCCCCGATGCCATTGACCGGGGCCGTGAGCCCTAAAACCCATCCCACACAAGTAACCTCGGGAACCGACCACCGCAACACATTTCATTACCAAAATGAACCATGCCAGCAGACGATAATAGCCCTTTTACTGACATTACGAGCCCGTTAATGATCGCTTTAAAAGATGGTGTCTATGGTCTGGTCCAGACGTTCAAATCGATACGAATCGATCCCTGGTACATACCCTTCGGAATCTCGTCGGATATTCTGTTCTCCATCGTCCAGCCCATTGATTCCAAGGGCCGTCACATTTTGAGTGGGCTCGGACCCCTACGCACCCGTAGAAATCGGAGTTATCCATGAAGATCAAGTCGATCCACGCCGTCAACTTGGACATGCCAGCCATCAGTCCGTTGGCCCGTCCGTCTGAGACCAGGTACAAGACCGAACGTAGGCCTTCATGGCTCGAGAGTGGGCCCGTCGCTAATCCGATGACCCGCTACCCGAGATACGCCTCCTACCGGCCTTCGTGGACCCCCACATGGGACAATTTCGGCTGCATGATCGAAGCCGAGGATGGTACATGGGGATTCGCCATCGCCCAGCACGGTAAACCCGTAGCGGCGATCATCGATGAATACCTCGGTCCTCGGCTGATCGGCGAGGACTGCATGGCGGTCGAGAAGGTCTACGACATGGCTGTGCGGATGTGTGCGCCATTCGGCGCAGCCGGCATTGCGTCGTACGCGGTCAGTGCCATTGACCTCGCCATGTGGGATCTGAAGGGGAAACTCCTCGACAAGCCCGTCTACGAACTACTCGGGGGGCCCGTCCGGGACGAATTGTTTTGCTATTCCACCGGCGGAGACACCGACTGGTACATGGAACTTGGATTCAAGGCTACTAAGCTTCCTTGTCCCTTCGGCCCGGCAGACGGCCTAGACGGTCTCAAAAAGAACGTCCAGTTCATCGCCGAGACACGAGAAATAGTCGGCGAAGACGTGGAGTTGATGCTGGACTGCTGGATGGCATTCGATCTCGAGTACGCCGTTCGTCTAGCCGAGGCCCTACGGCCCTACAACCTGAAATGGATGGAAGAGTGCCTCCGTTCCGAGGACATCGATGCACATGCCGTGCTGCGAGAGCGGGTTCCATGGCAGACCCTCGCGACTGGCGAGCACTGGTATACGACACCCCCGTTCCAGTACGCCGCCGCGCACCACCTTGTTGATATTCTCCAACCCGACATCAACTGGGTCGGCGGAATGACGCCCATCGTAAAAATCTGTGCCATCGCTGAATCGGCCGGCATATCGGTTATCCCTCATGCTGGCGGCAACACTGCCTACGGGCAGCACGCTTGTTATGCAATGCCGGCAATCCCATGGACCGAGACTTTCGTGGCGTCCCCGCCGGGAGTAGCACCCGAAGATGCAGCCAAACTTCCCGGCCTTTCGACGCCAAAAAACGGTCGAATGAAGCCATCAGACGCCCCTGGGTTCGGCCTGGAGATCCTGGAGTCCCATCTGGCACCATTCGCCTATTAGGGACACATATAGGGGCCTCACAACGTAAGAGGAGGTTTTACGCCTCCCAACTCACCAACCGCTAAGGTGTTCCCAGGATCCAGCCTTCTTCCTTAACAGCGATCGTTTGATCCGCCGCCGATAGATCGCTGGGCGGATCAAACCATGCTCCCAGCTCGCCATTAGCGTCCAATCGGCGCGCCCACTCGATTACTGAAATCACCTGAGCCCGGTCCTTGATCCGCGTACGCGGATTCATAAGCGACTCCGCAACCCGCGGCCAGATCTCGGCGTGGATGATCGCAGGCCCATCAGCACCCGTAATTTGAGAAGTAAATCCGGTCTCGAACGGCCACACTCTAGAATAATCACGAAACGAAGGGTGATCCCTCAGCCCCGCCACATGCGGAATCCCGGCGAGACCCTGCCCTCCCACACTGCCGGTGCCCAAGAGGTGCCAGCATGTGTGGATATTCAGACCAGCCTTCCGGAATCGGGCATCACAAATTCGAAGATCACTCAGCAACGAACCATCGGGCATCACATACGGAAACTCCAGATAACCCTTCATTTTGGGAGGAAGCGTCTTCGTGACCTGTGCCGCGGGCGCACACCAGAACGGACCGAACGTATTCGCGCCGCACAGTGCGTTGAGTTCTGAGGCAACGGCAAACCGATTATTTAGGTTTCGTTCGTCGTCCTTGTATCGGCAGGAAATTGCGTTCCAAGTCTTACGCCATGCCAGACCTTCAACCGACCCGTCCAGCCAGCGAGCAAACCCCACCGGGTAACCATATGGAAGGTCAAAACCAACCAGCACGCGGCGGCCTTCAAGTGTCCATCGCAACAGTAAACGGGTGGCATGCGCGATGCCGGCCATCCGAGATCGAAAGTATCGAGCACGCGGGGGCCGATCATTAGCCTCACTAGTGCCTATCCAGACCGCATCGGCGGACGGCCGAGCCGGGGACAGCCCATTCTTAGCGCTCCAATCGACCATCATGTAGGCGTCAAACAGGCGATTCAAACAAGACCTCTACTGACCGGGCTCATAAGCCAGAAACAATATCCCTCAACAAGGAAGTAGCAATACAGTCGAACTACCGCACCACTGCACACCTCGGTTCACTCCAAGAATTTCAAAACCGAACGATCGAAACCATCACCGACCATTGCCAGCCATCACCCCGAACACGGCGCCCTGTGGATCAGACAACACTGCAAAACGTCCCGCTGGCATATCCGTCGGCGGGACGACCACCTTCCCTCCATTCTTAGCCGAGAGCATCGTCGTCTCGTCGCAATCAGACACAGCAAAATACACCATCCAGTGCGGACGCACCCCGACGTGGGACTCGTCCAGATGCACCATCCCTCCCGCCGGGTGTTCTTGCGTGGTGTGGAAGATCGTATAGTCCATCCTGCCCATATCGTCAGCATGGGAATCCCAGTCAAGCACTTCCTCGTAAAACTTCGCAGCGATGTCTGTGTCACGAGTCAACAGCTCGTTCCAAGTCATCGCGCCCGGTTCATTCACCATGCGAGTGTCGAAGTGCTCAATGGACTGCCAGAGCGCGACCACGGCTCCCGTCGGATCGAAGATAAGCACCATCCGTCCGATGCCCATCACATCAAACGGCTCCATCATTAGGGTGCCGCCCGCGGGAACAACCCGGGCGGCGGCCGCGTCGACATCATTGACGTTGAAGTAGGTGCTCCACCTTGGGGAGATTCCCTGTTCTATCTCCTCTGCAACCTGCCCGTATATCGCCCCAGCGCCAACACCGTTTAACTGGATCGTCGAATAGAACTGACCGTTCCCCATATCATTGTTCTGGTAGGTCCAGCCGAACAATTTCGTATAAAAGGCCTTAGCACGGGCCGGTTCACTAGTCGCTAAATCGGTCCAACACGGCGCTCCGTGGTCGTAGGAGGTTATCGATGGCATATCGGATTTCCTTCGGACAGGTAGACAAAGAGAAGCCCCCGCCCCTTTCGGGGAGGAGACTTCTTCTCGCCCCATCCGAATATAGGAGAGGCTCGTGCAGTGGTTGACTCCGCCTTTTACACCTAACTCCCACCAAGGGCCTGTCTGACCCCTTCGCCTTCACGCTTCCAGTAATCGTGCAGAATCGTGATGTCCGTACCGACGGAGAAGTGACGGACGCCCATGTCCAGATACTCTTTGGTCTCATCGGCTGAGTTGATCTCGGCCCTTGGTGGGACGCCCATCTTGATCGCCACCTCAAAGGTTTTTTTCTTGGCTGCGACCACGTCCGGGTGACTCATATCCCGCGGGTGACCGATATTCATGGAGAAGTCAGCCCCGCCCCACTGAACCATCTCGACCTTGTCCAGCGACAAGATCTCCTCCAGGTTGTCGACCGCGCCCTTCTTTTCGATCATGAAAGCCAGCACCGTGTCGCCGACCGACTTCACATACTCGGGCGATCCGCCGTATCCCATGTACGAGTTGCGCCTCGTCGCCACGCCGTAAAGACCACCGTAATCGGGATGGTCCGGCTGTGCCGCTTTGATACAGTCGTCAACCTCGTCGAGGCTCCGCACGTCCGTAAACAGGACGCTACCGTACCCAGCGCCGATGCCCCTCTGTGCGAGGAATGGCATGAGGCTCTGGTCGATCTTGATCATCGAGCCCATACCGAACAACTCCGCAGCCCGGCACATGTTGTCCAGGTCGTGGAGGTCAGACGGGCCGTACTCCGCCACAAACTCCACGTAGTCGTACAGTCCGGTATGACCGAGCGCCTCAATCTCGGACGGCCAAACACTGTGAATATGCGTACTCAGGGTCGGTTCGCCAGCATCCAGCTTCTCTCGGATGATGTTGGGTCTCATAACGCGCCTCTCTGGGAATGTATTCGATCTTTCGGTTGCTTTAGTGATCATAGCCGCTTAAGTAGATCGTGCAGTTCCTTGCGACCTTCATTCGGGGTGATGTGCAAGTAACAACTGCTGCAATATACGCTGTATTCGGGCACATCATTCGAGTGGCCACTTGCCTTGACGACCTGCATGTGGAATTCCCCCCAACAGTCATTCTGGTTCAGGCCCGATATCATGCACACCCCGGAAGATGGAGCAAACACATCGTAGGGCGAAGTCTTCTATGCACTTACATCCGACCTTAAAAGGGACTGGAACCCGTAACCATGAGCCAATCCGGCGACGATAAACGGCCGCTGATCGGGATGATCGGCGGTAGCGGTCTGTACGACATGAAGGGTCTGTCAAACACGCAGTTGGTCCGAGTGGAATCATCGTTCGGTGAGCCGTCAGATGATCTACTGTTCGGCGAGATAGACGGGCATCGCATCGTGTTCCTGCCGCGGCACGGACGAGGCCATCGTATTCCACCGAGCCAGATCAACTACCGTGCCAACATTGACGCCCTCAAACGCGCCGGGGTCACCGACATCCTATCGTTCAGTGCAGTCGGATCTCTTCGGGAAGACCTCCCCCCCGGCGCATTTGTGATTGTCGATCAATTCATCGATCGAACCTTTGCCCGCGAAAAGAGTTTCTTTGGCGAGGGCCTGACTGCACATGTCGCGGTCGCCAACCCGACCTGTGCACGACTCGGCGACGCTCTGTCAGCGGCTGCATCTCGAGGGGGAGTGGATGCAAGGCGGGGAGGCACATACATTGCCATAGAAGGTCCCCAGTTCTCGACCCTGGCCGAATCCAATCTTTACAGGCAGTGGGGTTGCGACGTCATCGGCATGACCAACATGCCTGAAGCGAAGTTGGCCCGAGAGGCCGAGATTTGCTATGCAACCATGGCGATGGTGACGGACTACGACACATGGCACCCCGACCAAGAATCTGTGACCGCTGAGATGGTGGTAAAGGTGCTAGCGGCAAACGCGCAAAACGCGGCAGCGCTCGCCACACATGCCGTACCGGAACTTCAGGATCGACCAGACGCCTGTCCAAACGGATGCGATCGTGTCCTGGACACAGCGATTATCACCGCACCGGCGGCGCGAGATCCGGAGATGGTTGCAAAGCTTGGAGCAGTAGCCGGACGAGTGCTACAACCGTGAGGATGCGATCCCGATTGGCGTCGGAGTTCGTCATCAAACAACCCAAGTCGAATAAGGCCTAGCCTGTGTTGACCTTCGTCACGTAGTCGATGAATGCCATGAGGTAACTCGTCCAATCCAACATGAATGTAGGACTACGCACACGTTCCGTATAAAGCTTCGAGGGCCATCTATACCGCTATAGCAGGCAATTGATGCGGTAAATACGCGAAAGAGGTAAAATGTGAGCCTTAATCGTGTGGATGCCGTATCAAAGGGGTGTATTTCGGCCAAAAACCGACACTTTTCGTGCAGATCACATGTTCAAAGAGCCATCATATAAAACACAGGGGATTGCGCGACGTTGGCGTGTAAGGCTGCAACCTTAAACCAACTTCGGCGAGGAGCCTGAAACGGCCCCCGCAAACCTCAAGTCTGAAAGTAGCCGGCCCGATTAATATCTAGATCAAACCGGCTGCAATAGGTTGACGTACCAAACAACATGACCATAACCAGACGATCCAAAGACAGACCTGAAGAATCCGAAGACCACAAGCCCTGGAGAATTGACCCGGATCAGGGAGCTCAGGCCTGGACAGACTCAGAAGAAACCACTGCTGGAATTCTTGAAAATCGTGGGTTCACTGAGATCTCCCGGCAAGATGACTGGGACGCCAGCACAGATGTTGGCCGTCGAGAGTCGCAGCCTGATCTTCCCGCCGCAGACGCCGACGTACTTAACGACTCCGTACGTATGTACCTGCGCGAGATTGGTGCGGTTGACCTGCTCAACGCGGCGCAAGAGCGCACTCTGGCTCGAGCGATCGAGCTTGGCGATGGTCTGATAGCCCTCGACACCGAGGACGAAGAGCGCCGAAATAAATCGGCGCCCGACATCGCGGCCGCCGCACTTTCAACACTTGCCCGACTGAACGACGTCTCCAACGCGATCGCCAGGTTTATCGGAGCGCCCACGCCGGTAACACTGGCCTTCATCACCGCCGATCCAGATCTCAGGGATCTCATCGACGGAATCCACAATGAAGAGTTGATCAACTATCTGTCTGACACACTTACAATCGAGCCGGATGAAGCAAAGGCTAAGGTAGCCGAGTTGTCGACGATCTCGGCCCTTCTGCCCCAGGGGATCGAGGTCCTCTGGGACATCGATCCTAAACTGGACGACATGGGAGACGCGCTAGAAGACCACCCGGCCGACGAAGCCCTCAAGTCGCACGCGTCGTACCTTGCACGTTTCTACCGCCACATCGAGGACGAGTCCGATAAATCACGCCTGCATCTTGGCGAGGCTAATCTGCGCCTGGTCGTGAGAGTGGCAAAAAAGTACTCCGGACGAGGGCTTTCACTACTAGACCTGATTCAGGAAGGGAACCTGTGGCTTATTCGCGGAATCCAGAAGTTTGACTACCGTAAGGGCTTCAAGTTCTCTACCTACGCAACCTGGTGGATCAGGCAGGCGATCACGCGGTCTATCGCAGATCAGGCACGTACCATCCGAATACCGGTCCATATGGTCGAGACGATCAACAAGTTAGCCCGGACCCGGCGCCAGCTCGCACAAGAGTTGAACCGCGAGCCGACAGCCGAAGAGATCGCTGAGAGACTGGATATCACCGCCGAACGGGTTGGCCAGATCCAGAAGATGTCACAGGACCCGGTATCACTCGAAACACCTGTCGGAGCCGGCGAAGAGAGCCAGCTCGGCGACTTCATTCCTGACCGGACCATTCCAGACCCCAGCGAAGTGGCGACGACACACTCACTTCGGGACCAGATACACGACGTCCTGAACACGCTCACAGATCGAGAGCGCCGCGTACTTGAGCTCAGGTTCGGCATGGCGGACGGAAGAGTCTGGACGTTGGAAGAGATAGGCAACGAGCTACACGTGACCCGGGAACGGATCAGGCAGATAGAGCGTAAGGCTCTGACGACGCTCAGGCGCGCAGAATTCAACGGAGAGTTGCGCGCTTACCTCGGTTAGATAGAGGGTCGACCGGACGGTCACCGCCAGAGATTGCGCCCACATCGGCAAATATCTGCGGATATCACTGTTGACGGCCCGTAGGGCCGATATTAACGTAAACTATTGAGTGTGACGGAAACGTCACACCATGGCCCCGTGGTGTAGCGGTCCAACACGCCGCCCTGTCAAGGCGGAGATCGGCAGTTCGAATCTGCTCGGGGTCGCCATAAGAGAATAAAAAAGAGCCCCGATAAGTCGGGGCTCTTTTCGCGTCACATCTGAAACTAACAATTTCAGTTCAATGGATCATGCCGAAAAATAAGCTCGGGTATATGACGCCTTTAACCATCTGTGACAAGAAAGGCCAAAACGGTAGCCGGGCTTATAGATATGTTTGCACGGCATCCTTCCGCAAACGCTATCAAACCTAAGAACGTTCAGGCATCCTGGCCCCGTTTTGACCAGTCTTCCTTTTCAAACATTTGCAAGCCCGGGTCTTGGACCCTACCGTCCACGTACTCAGGCGGGTGGGCAAGAATGTAGTCCTCATCCAACTCGACCCCCCACCCCGGTCCAGTAGGCGCATGGAAGACCCCGTCAACCACCTCGGGATAGTTACTACCGGCGAGTTTCACACCAGGGTCGGCGAAGTCGTTGAAGTGCTCGAGTATCTTTCCGTTGCGCAGAGATAAGGTCAGGTGCAGAGCGGCCATCGTCGATATGATCCCGCCCACATTGTGGGGAGCGACCATAATCGAATAGGTCTCGGCCGCGGCTGCGATCTTCTTCGTCTCAAGAATACCTCCACACTGCGTGATGTCCGGCTGAACAATATCCGCCGCCCCGCTCTGCCACAGCGCCACAAACTCCTGCGCGCCGTAAAGCCGTTCTCCTGTCGCTATGGGCAGCGAAGTATGCTGCCTCACCGAGGTCAGCGCGGGTATGTCGCCAGGACGCGTCGGCTCCTCGATCCATGCCGGGCTGTACTTCTCGACGTGCCGGGAGATCTCCCGCGCTTGTGCGGGCGTGAATCTACCGTGCATCTCAAGCATGATCTGGGCGCGCGTCCCGGCCACCGATGCCACTGCCTCTATCAGGTCCATCGAGGTGTGAAACTGCTCCCGGGTTAACTCAAGATCCCCGTTCCCGAACGGATCGAACTTCATGCCCTTGTAACCACGATCAAGAACCCGTGTCGCAGCCGATGCAAAGTCCGCCGGGGATCGTTCCACCGTGTACCAGCCGTTTGCATACGCCGGAACGGTGTCACGAACCTTGCCGCCAAGCAGGTTGTAAACCGGCTGTCCACAGGCTTTCCCGATGATGTCCCAACATGCCAGTTCCACTAGTGCAATACCTGTGTGAACGACCTCCCCAGCCTTACCGAAATCGAGCAGCGTCATCCGCCTGAACAGCGCCTCCACATCGAACGGGTTGTGCCCGACAAAGTGCCGTTGCGCGTCCTTCAGATACTCGGTAACCGTATGCGTCTTGCCGAGGACTCTGGCCTCCCCTACACCCGTCAAACCCTCATCAGTCTCTAGGATGATGTAGGTCAAATTTCTCCACGGTGTTCCAAGTACAAGAGTCCGGAAGCCGGTGATTATCATGAAGTACTTTCTGTGCTGAGTGCCGGAATACAAGTCAAACCCGGATATAATCCGGACGTATGCCGATCTAACGGCGTGCTGCTGATAGTCTAGGCGACCAGAATAAAAATCATTGCGATTCAATTCGCGGACGCTATCTCCAATTATCACCATCCCAAAATCTTTAGGGCAACATTTCATGCATCTCCTCCTTCTCAGCGGTGGCGCCCATCCTTACAGCGAAACCACACCCATCATGGCCGGATTTCTTGCATCAGCAGGGCATACGGTCGATGTCAGCGATTTCGCATTCGAACTGAATGTCCCGTCCACCGACGGGTACGATGCAATCGTTTTGAACACACGGAGAACTTCAAGCTCAAATAACGATTTCTCTGAGGTTCAGCGCGAGAATCTGGCCAAATTCGTCAGCAGTGGCGGGCCACTCGTATCGATCCACATCGCACCGGACTCAAGTCCTGACTGGCCGGAAATGAAGAAGATCACTGGCGGAGGATGGGTGTCAGGAACAAGCAATCACCCTCCATTCGGACGATTCACGGTCAACATAAAGAACCCAGACCATCCCTGCGCAGCTGGCCTGAAGGACTTCGAGATCGACGACGAAAGTTACTGTGACCTTGACATCCAGCCTGGAATTGACGTCTTCATGACGGCAATGGTTGAGGGCGTAGAGAGACCAATGGCCTGGACCCATGAATACGGCAAAGGCAGAGTGTTCAACACTTCGCTCGGGCACGCAGGCGTCAGCATGCGCAACCCGTCATTTCAGAAACACGTCTTGAACGGTGTGGACTGGGCGACGTCGGGCTCTTAACAATTCGGTCTGGCCCACGTTATTGCAACCACACAATAACTTTCTGCCCAAAGTGAACGTCATTTCTTCGTAAGATATGACATAACCCGCGACGATTCCTGCCATCCACGTTAATGCTCGTGGGTTAGCTATACTCAGGGCGATCCGCGTTCAAAAAACAATCTCTAATTGGCGCCAGCCATATGATGCAATTTACTTCGACCGATCTTGGGAAATGGGAATCCCGTTACCTCACCCTGACCGCTGGCGAACGCCACTCATTGACACCCGAAGGCGTCTGGATGATCGGCGACAAGCCGGGGTTACTGGCGATATTTGATGAAGACGAGATCGTATACGTCACGTCTACGAAGAACCTGGCAAAGACCCTGCAAGCACTTCCACGCGAAGGCACCGATGTTGAGTTGAGGACACTAGCCGCGATCGTCGACCTTGGGGTGCCCGGTAAGACGGCCGCAAAACGAGCCAGCAAAGGGCCTACCGCGCAACGGGTGACGCGGCTCATTAACCGTATGACTTTCTCTGTCGCACAGGTAGCCCCTGCGCATATGGACGCCGTCAGGGACGCGTTCATCGCGATCGCTGACCCGCGCTACAACGGCCGCACGTCCATGGCCAATCAGGCGCTCGATCTACTACCAAAGTAGACCCGACAGCTTATTGGAGTCCTGACCCCTAATCTCCGGCGGCCGGGGTCCCACCGGAAGATTGATTCTGAACAATTTTGGGGAGCAGAGACATCACAGCGTTAGCTAGTTTGGCGGGATCGTGTCGGACGAAGATACCCTCCGCCACAAGATCGCTTTCAACCACCCATGGGACCAGCGCCTTCATCCGGGAAAGATCGTATTCAACGATGCGAGCACCCAACTGCAGGTATCTCTGTTGCACACGTTCGCTGAACTCGCTGGAGTTCACTACAACAACGTCAATCCTCGAGTCGTGCCCGATATAACGATTGACCTCGCTAACAAATCGCTCGGCCGTAAATCCGTCCGTTTCACCCGGTTTGGTCATCAGGTTAGTGACGTAAACCAAACGGGCACGGGTTGATCTGATCGCCTCACCGACGCCTTGAGCGAGAAGGTTTGGTATGAGGCTCGTGTAAAGATCTCCGGGAGACAACACTATGAGATCGGCGTTGGCGATCGATTCCAGCACGGGCGGGAATGCGTACGCCAGAGGGGACAGAAACACGTGGTCTATCTCCGCACCGTCCTCATTACCACGTGTGTCTATCAGTGCCTCTTCTTCCAGTTCCCTGCCATCAGACAAAACGGCGTGCAGATGGGTATCCGTCAGGGTGACCGGCAACACGCGTCCTCGGATGTTGAGGATCCTCGACGCAGCCTCGATGGCCCGATCGTGAGCACCTGTGATCTCCGTAAGCGCGGCGAGTAGTAAATTGCCTACGCTGTGGCCCTCAAGCCCTTCGCCCATAGAGAAACGGTGCGTGAACAACTGGCGCAGCATCGCGCCCTGCTCGGCGTCCCCGGCAAGGGCCACCAAGCACTGCCGGATGTCGCCTGGGGGCAGTTGACCGAGTTCGTCACGAAGACGCCCTGAACTGCCGCCGCTGTCGCTCATCGCGACAACCGCCGTCAAATCCAGCTCAATCTCATGGTCTTTGAGGCCGGAGAGAACGCTAAAGTTTCCCGTCCCGCCGCCGATCACAACAACCGAAGGTTTCATATCCATTCGTCATCACTAGGAGAATATGGGTCGCTCGTGCGTACACTCGTTATTAATGACGGGTCGCAGGGCACGTCCACTCTCGCACGTCAAGTGGTAGTAATGTCAACTCTGGCCAAAGACGAAACTATCCTGCTTGCGGGTTTCAAATACCGCGTAATGCCTTCGGCAATACTAAAAATGCCAGGTCTGTGGATCCTTATCCCTTTGAATCCACAGACCTGATGGTGACAAGTCGGACTGTAAGCCGGGTTCTGTCCAAGTTCGGCCGCGGGTTTACGATCTAGCCTTCCTCCCCGCAGTCGATCTCTGTGCGGTCATCCATCTAGTCCTCCCATTGCTGAGAGGATCAAGCGGCCAACCCGGGAACTAGCCAGACGCCTACGTCCCCCTATTTGGCCTTGCACCGGATGGGGTTTACCTTGCCCCGGCCGTTACCGACCGGGCGGTGAGCTCTTACCTCGCCATTTCACCCTTACCCTTCCGTTCCCGGGAGGGCGGTATGTTTCTGTGGCACTGTCCGTCGGGTTTCCCCGCCCCGCCGTTAGCGGGCATCCTGCCTGGTGGTGCCCGGACTTTCCTCCCTCCCGATCCGAAAAACCGAACCGGGACGGCGACCGCCCGTCCTACTTGCCTACATCGATGGTACAGCGCCAGCCGCCTAGATCCCACTCTCATCGCCACCCATGCAGGGCTTAAAGCCGGTGATTACGAGGTACCAGCCCGATAGACGGGCTCAACCCGATCAGCATGCACGATCACCCTGTCCACGAACGAAGCAATCGTTACATGAAGCTCTCCGGGATCGGCCGTGTCGAATGCGTCAAGCGCCTTCTCAAACGTAATGTCACCGTCCTGATCGGCAAGATTTGACTCAGTCATGTTCCGTGTTGTTTTTAACTCACCCAGGGGTGTGGAGAGATCTGATACATTGCCACGCCCCGACGCCACGGCCCGTACCGACTCCATAAACTGGTGTTCGGCCGCTCTCAAATTGTCGTTACTTGTATCGCTCAAAATCGGACTGAATGATGCCCTCAAACTATCGATTGGTTCGGCCCGAAGGGCGTCCAGAGTCGCCCGGTCCAAATCTAACTCACGCCATACCGGGTGTGGATTTTCCTCAACGACCTCGTCTTCCATCACAACTGTGGAGCGCGATGGACATGCGTAATAGCGATACGATCTTGTCGTCGTACTCCCGTTTAACCTCGTCCAACGACTCTTTCTCTCAAGGCCATGCATACCCTGCCCGCACGACCAGCACCGGGCGAGTCCGCTTAGCATGTAGGGGCTTAACACGCGTGTCTTCCGCACAGGGCTACGTGACGCCATGATCAGCTGCGCTCGATTAAATGCCTCGCGATCAACGATCCTGTCATGATTACCGGCGATCCGCATACCGTAGCGAACATAGCTGCCAACATAGACACGGTTACGTAACATCCCTGACAGTGTGACCGGAGTCCATGGCCTGCCAGATCGGGTTCGAAGTCCTTCTCTGTTAAAGATCGCGGCTATTCGCCTTAGCCCCGGGCCAGTTGCCGACAGTTCTATGCCAGGATCTTGGCCGGTTTCGGCCGAATCACCAACATACAAATCAAACAGCCTACGGACCACCGCTCCCTCAGAGCTCTCGATCTTGTACGTTCCGTCAGTGTCCGCTACGTAACCGTAAGGTGTGCGTCCAAGGACTTCACCCCGGGCAGCTTTGGACATTAGAGATTCGCGAACACGTCGGTTCTGGACGGGCGGGCGGTCGGCAAATGGTAATGATTCCAGTCCGTTTTGAAGGGGATCTGGCAAATCCGGGTCGGTGCAGCGAACCTCGCCACCAACTCGATCCAGCTCGACAAGTCGCTCAACTAGACCGTCAAGCGTATTCGAAAGGTGCCGAGGACCCGGTATGACGACAAGCGCCTCGCCCCGACCAAGCCCCGCCAGATAAGAGACAAGGATGCCGTACTGATCAGCCTCACTCGAATTCGGTTCTCCCGGTCCGATGACGCGAGCAAGGGTATGAAAACCCTCGCGACAAAACCGATCTATGGAGGAGATAGCCGCCTGTTCAGAGCGCGCGTCAGAACCAAGAGGCCGGTAGTACCCGGCAGCCCTCACTCGCTAACTCGGTATTAGGATGCGGCCGCAATTCCCACAGGTCACGATCGCGTCGGAACGTCTCAATCTTGACGCTTCCTTCAGGGGCAGAGTGATATGGCACGCCTGGCAGACGCCCCGCTCTACTCTCGCAATCGCCACAC
>JAAZYK010000180.1:0-1506 GCA_014239685.1 Dehalococcoidia bacterium
CTGATAACGACATCACACCTCTGGAGGGGGAGAGTTTTCTCGACCTACTCAATGGGCGTGACTGGAAACGTGAGACGCCTATGTTCTGGGAGCACGAGGGCAATCGAGGAATGCGAGAAGGCGACTGGAAACTTGTTAGCGAGTTCCCTCGCTGGGCACCGGAAGACGCACCAGGCAGGTGGGAGTTGTACAACATCCGGGCTGATCGTACGGAGTTAAATGATTTGTCGGCCAGTGAGCCAGAGCGCCTTAAACAAATGTCGCGCGATTACGACAACTGGGCGCAACGTTGCGGCGTACAGCCCTGGCCTATTCATCAGCGTCACATGCGGACCCGTATGAAGGGCCGCAACTGGCACATAAACCCGCTCCAATCAGGTAGCGGTAAATAGCTAGAACACATCTCGGGCTAGCCTGTGTTCTTCAACCCTGCAGCAATTCCGTTGATGCTTAGCAGCAACGCACGACGCAATAGCGGGTCACGCTCTTCAGCTGCCTCACGACGCCTACGTGCCAGCAGCGACACCTGAAGATAACTGAGTGGCGTTACGTACGCCTCCCGCACTGCTAGCGTTCGCTGCAAAACCGGGTGCGCATCCAGAAGATTATCTTGGCGTGTCACGTCCAGGACACTTTCGAGCGCCCGCCCGTGCTCGGTTCGAATGTCATCATAAATCCCGTGATATTCGGGTGAGACAAGTTCTGAGACATACAACGAAGCTATGTCCATATCCGTCTTGGCTAGCGTCATTTCTACGTTCGATACGAACGCTCGGAAGAAGCTCCACTCCTGGAACATCTCGTCGATCAGGTCTGCCATACCGCCCGAGCGTGCTTCCACGAGCGCCGAACCCACGCCGTACCATCCCGGTACTATTTGGCGCGACTGCGTCCAGCCAAACACCCATGGGATTGCCCTCAGGTTGCTGATGCCGCTGATCGAACCGCTACGACGCGCGGGGCGGGAGCCGATATTCATTTCGGCCAGTTCTTCCACCGGCGTCGCAGCCAGGAAGTATTCGACCAGTCCGTCGCTCTCGACGAGCGACCGGTACTTCTGGAACGCCGTGTTTGAAATCTGCGCCATGGCGTCGAACCACCGGGCAATCGTCGCTTCATCATGACGAGGCTCGGTGTGTAGCAAGGACGCTTCAGCTACCGCCGCCGTCATCATCTCCAAATGCCGACGCGCCAGCTCAGGTGTGCCGTAGTTATCGGCGATCACTTCGCCTTGTTCGGTGGTCTTGATGCGGCCGTCTACAGTCCTGGCCGGTTGCGACAGAATTGCATCTCGAGTCGGTCCGCCGCCGCGTCCGGTGCTGCCGCCTCGCCCGTGGAACAACCTCACGGCCAAACCGTGTCGCTCGGCCACCTCCCGAAGGGCACGCTGCGCCCGGTACAGTTCCCACTGGGACGTGGCGATACCACCATCCTTGTTCGAGTCCGAGTAGCCGACCATCACCTCAGCGACACCGCCGCGTAGCTCAACCAATCGTCGCACGGACG
>JAAZYK010000180.1:1515-3455 GCA_014239685.1 Dehalococcoidia bacterium
CCCGACCATCACCTCAGCGACACCGCCGCGTAGCTCAACCAATCGTCGCACGGACGGTATTGACCAGTAACGATCCATCACATCGGCAGACGCCCGTAGGGCCCCGATGGTTTCGAATAAAGGCACCACGTCGATACGTGCGAGGTCGGATTGGAGGTCGATCAATCCTGCCTCACGCGCCAGGACGATCGGAGCGAGCAGGTCATCAACCTCGTTCGTCATCGAAACGATCCACGTATCGGCGGCCTCGCCTCCGTACCGGTCCTGCGCTCCCCGGACCACGCCGAACACGTCTAGGACTTCGGTAGTTTCGGCTGT
The DNA here is from genome assembly GCA_014239685.1 of Dehalococcoidia bacterium. Taxonomy (GTDB): domain Bacteria; phylum Chloroflexota; class Dehalococcoidia; order Lucifugimonadales; family Lucifugimonadaceae. The sequence goes on from JAAZYK010000180.1 coordinate 1,834, forward strand.
GTAATTCGCTGTTGGAGTCTGGAGCGTCCGGTTGCCTTCGATCTCCTCGGTCATCCGTTTGACCCGGTCTTCTCGGGATAGTTTGGCAAACTCCTTCCCTGCACCTCGGGTTTTTACCAGGTCTATAAGTTCACCTACCGCGACGTTTGTTACCGAGGAATCCTGCCGCACGTCCAGCGCCGCGAGTGTCAATCCGAACACGGTGGCACTGCGTATCAACCGACCCAGTCGACCCGCAGCCACAACACCTCCCTTGTTGGCACTCATCGACTCCGCCATGAGCGTCAGGTCGGCTACCAGGTCAGCCCCGCTTGTATATACCGGTCCGGGAGGTGGATTGTCAGTCTGTGCCACGGCGAGTGCGTTAGTTACACGCTCGTACATATATGCGCACTTCATCCGGTACGGTTCGTCGGCGTTCAATCGATTGAATTGCTCGTGCACGGACGGCATGACTTTGCGATCGCGTTCAAGAGAGGATGTCAGTTCATCGGTTACCTCTACGATGTGGGTAGATTGGCTTAGCTCCGCTGCCAACCCTCGAATACCGTCCCTGAACAGACGCAGCGCACGCACGTTCTGTAGCCTGAGTACATCGGAAGTCGTCTGTGCCGTGACATTGGGGTTACCGTCCCGGTCGCCGCCCACCCAGGAGCCAAACCGAAGTAGCGTCATCCCGTCACCTGGATTCAAATCAACTCCGACGGATGCGAATTCCTCTTCCAGGGATTCAATTACGTCCGGGACGACGTCGTTGAACAACTCCTCTAAGTAGTAGATCACGTTTCGGGCTTCATCAATCGGTTCTGGCCGCTCCTGGTGAAGTTCGTCCGTCTGAACGATCCCCTCCACAAGTTCTGTGATACGACGTTCGATACGCGCTAATTGACGTTCCGGTGTGCCTGGACGTGAACGCTCATCCAGCAACTCGTGGATCGACCTTAACTTGTCCAAAATTGACCGACGTGCGGCCTCTGTCGGGTGTGCTGTGAAGACAGGATGTACGTCGAACCGCCGGGCAAAGCTCGTGATCTCGTCGAGGCCCATGCCACTAGCGCGGATACGGTCGAAAGCGTCACCAAGCGGGTCGTCATCACCTTGATCCTTACTCATGGTGTCGACGCGGTGGAGTTGTTCAGCTGTGTTAGCCAGGTGGAAGTAGATCGTGAACGCTCGAACCAACCGGACTGCCGACCAGAGTTGGGTCCGATTTAGCTCGTCGAAAAGCTGGGCCTGAAGCGCTGTATCTGGGCGTTCCCTGAGGGACCGTGCCCTCGTTCTTACGCTCTCCTCGAGTTCGTACAGATCGTCGCCGAACTGTGATCGCAAGACACGACCGAGCACAGCGCCGAGAAGCCTGATATCCGAACGGAGGGCGCGTTCGCCGTTCGGGTTATGGAGCCCACTTGTGTCGTCTGTATTTGAAATCACGATAACAATGATATCGGTCGTTGCGATAGAACATGTCCCGGACCGCCCCCGCTATCATGCGTTTCGCCGAAATCTAGTTGAGCAGTAGGAGTCCACCCATGTCAGATCTCCCACAGGTAGTTGTCATAGCACCGTATGACGCAGCGAAGAGGTTTCCAACCATGCGCTGGCCCTGATTCTTGCCTGTGCAC